>VGZO01000003.1 GCA_016872555.1 Planctomycetota bacterium | reverse complement strand
AGGGTTCCCACGCCCGGCGCCCGCCGCATCCGGCGGCGGGTGGGTGCGGGCAGTTGCAGTTTCCGGGTCCGGAACGAGCCCTCCAGGGCCTCGTTCCGCTTGCGCCGGGCGGTGGGAACGCCGAGGGTTCCCACGCCCGGCGCCCGCCGCATCCGGCGGCGGGTGGGTGCGGGCAGTTGCAGTTTCCGGGTCCGGAACGAGCCCTCCAGGGCCTCGTTCCGCTTGCGCCGGGCGGTGGGAACGCCGAGGGGGCACACCGGAAAAGTCGAAGAAGGAATGACGCGGTGACGGATCGATCCACTGACATGTTCCCAGGGACCCGCGAAGCCCCTCCGCCGTCGCCCTCGCATCGGCCCGTCACCCACTGGCTGCGGGTCGATGCGAGGGCAGAGGCGAGAGGGGCGTCCCCCTCTGCAGAGCCCGAGCTGAGGCTTGTTCGGCATGCGTGACAAGGAACACCACATGCACCCACGCGTGGTGATCGTGATGGGGGTCAGCGGTGTCGGGAAGTCGGCCGTCGGCCGGTTGCTCGCCGCGCAGCTCGGCGCTGCGTTCCACGACGCCGACGATTTCCATCCCCCCGCCAACGTCGAGCGGATGCGCGCCGGCCTGCCGCTCACCGACGACCACCGCGCGCCGTGGCTCGCGGCGCTGCGCGGGTTGGTCGAAACCATCCTCGCCGGGCCCGACCGCGCGGCGATCGTCCTCGCCTGCTCGGCGCTCAAGCGGGCCTACCGCCAGCGCCTCGGCAGCGGGTTGCCGGGAGTCCGGCTCGTCCATCTCGACGGCGACCCGGAGCTGATCCGCCGCCGGATCGCCGCGCGGCGCGACCACTTCATGCCGGCCAGTCTCCTCGACAGCCAGTTGGCCACGCTCGAGCGGCCCGGCGGCGACGAACACCCGATCGTCGTCGACGTGGCCCACACCCCGGACGCGATCGTCGCCACGATCCTCAGGGAGCTGGCGTGCTGAGCACCGTCGCGCCCGCTCACAACACCGGAAGCGACGGCAGCGGCGGACGGGCGGCGTGGGCCGCCGCGAGGTTGCCGACGAGCCGCTCGCAGATCGCCGTGAAGAACGGGCGGCTCGCGTCGTCGTCGTAGTTTGCCGCCGTGCGGCCGGCATCGCCGTGCTCGCGGATCGCCATCTGCAGCGGCACTTCGCCGAGGAACGGGATGTCGAGGTCGGCGGCCGTCCGTCGTGCCCCGCCCGATCCGAAGATGTCGTAGCGCTTGCCGCAGCCCGGGCAGAGGAAGAAGCTCATGTTCTCCACCATCCCGAGGAGCGGGATCTGCACCTTGCGGAACATCGCGATCGCCTTGGTGGCATCGAGCAGGGCGACGTCCTGCGGTGTGCAGACGACGACCGCGCCGGTGAGCGGGAGGACCTGGGACAGCGACAGGGCGATGTCCCCGGTCCCCGGGGGCATGTCGATGACGAGGTAGTCGAGCGGCCCCCAGGCGGTGTCGCGGAGCATCTGGGCGATCGCCCCGTGGAGCATCGGCCCGCGCCACACCACCGCCTCGCCCGGCGGGATGAGGAACCCCATCGACATCACGGGCAGCGGATGGGGGCCGACCTCGAGGTGGAGCGGCTGGATCCGGCCGCCGTCGATCTGTGGCCGTCCCGACAAGCCCACCAGATGCGGCACACTGGGGCCGTAGACGTCGGCATCGAGGATGCCGACGCGGCTGCCGGCCCGCGCCAGCCCGATGGCGATCGAGACGGCGACCGTGCTCTTGCCCACGCCCCCCTTGCCCGACCCGACGGCGATCACGCTCTTCGCCTCGAGGCCGACCTGGCCGAGCTTGCCCGGGGCCCGCTCGTGGTTCTGGACGGTGATGACGACGGGCCCTGCCGACGGGAACGCCGCGCGGAGGCGCTCCTCGAGACGCGCCCTGGTGGCCTGCCAGAGGAGCGCGGAATGGGAGGTGAGGGCGATGGTCACGGCGATCCCGTCGGGACCGGCGGCGACGCTGCAGATCTGCCCCATCGGGCCGAGGCCGCGTCCGGTCTCCGGATCGGCGAATTCGGCCACCAGCGCCGTGACCGCGGCAGTTTCGGGAACCCTCATGGCAGCCTCGGTTCTGGGGCCGCCGCGGCATCCACGGCCACCGTCGCGACCGCGGAAAACGGGGAGGAGAGCGTGGCTGCGGCCGCCGTCGCCTGCGCGCCGAGGACGGCGCCTCCGGCTCGCCGCGCCGCCCGGAACAAGCCCTGTGGATGGATGGTGAACAGACCGACGAGCACCAGGCAGGCGATCATTCCCACCCCCGCGCCCACGCCGCCGTCGGACTGCACCCCGCGGTCGGTGCTGCGGAAGTAGATGGCGGCGATGATCCGCAGGTAGTACGCGGCGGCGATCGCCGCGTTGACCACCAGCGTGACGGCGAGGGCCACGAAGGCGAGGCGGCGCGGGCTCCAGCCGCCGGCGTCGACCTCGAGGGCGGAGGTGACCAGCGACAGCTTGCCCCAGAATCCGGGAAGCGGCGGGATCCCGGCGAGACTGAGGAGGCAGACGGCGATCGCGAAGGCGACGATCGGATTGGTCGCGGACAAGCCGTCGAGATCGGCGATGGTCGACACCTCCTCGCGCGGCGGGCGTGGGACCGCGGCGCTCCACACCGGCCAGCGATGGCCGAGGTAGGTCAGCGCCGCGAAGACGCCGATCGTCGCCACCGCGTAGGTGGCGAGGTAGAAGAGGGTGGCGCCGCCGCCGCTGATCGCGCCTCCGGGCGCGGCACCGCCGGTGGCGGCCGACGAGCCGAGTGCCGCGGTCGCGGCGATGCCGACCAGCAGGTAACCGGCGTGGGCGATCGACGAGCAGGCCAGGAGGCGGCGGAGGTTTGTCTGCCCGAGAGCCATCACGTTGCCGATCGTCATGCTCACGGCCGCCAGCGCCGCGGCCGCGGGCCACAGCAGGTCGAGCGTGGCGGTGGCTGCATACCCCACCGGTGCACCGTCGACCGGGCCGATCGCGAGCCCTGCCAGGCGCAACAACACGATCACGCCGGCCACCTTCGGCAGCGTCGACAACAGCGCCGCGTTGCCCGGGCTCGTGCCCTGGTAGACGTCCGGGGCGTAGAAGTGGAGCGGGAAGGCGGCGAGCCGGAACGCCGCACCGGCGAGGATCAGACCTGCAGCCAGCGGCACGAGCGCCGCGCCGATGACCACCGTGCCGGGCTCGGCCGACCGCAGCCGGGCACCGATCGTCGCCATCTCGGTCGAGCCACCGATGCCGTACAGGCAAACGACGCCGTACAGGAACAGCGACGAGGCCACCAGCGAGAGGAAGAAATACTTGAGGCCCGCCTCCTGGCCCGCGGCATCGGTCCGCTTCAGTCCGAGCAGGATCGCCGTCGGGATCGAGACCAGTTCCAGCCCGGTGAACAGCAACACCAGGTCGTTGGCGACGGCGGCGAGCGACAACCCGGTGACCAGGAGGAGAAACACCCCCGCCTCCTCGGCGGTGGACTGGTAGGGCTGTGCCTCGCGCAGCACGGCGCGCCGGAATCCGTCTCCTGCCTGGACGAGGGCCACCAGCGTTCCGAGGAGGAGCACGAGCGAGCGGACGAACCCCGAGAAACCGTCGATCGTCAGCGGGCCCGAGACCCCGTCGGCCGGTGCCGCCACCGTCGCCACGAACAGGGCCGCGACGATGCCGCCGAGGGCCACGAGCCACCCCGCCCGGAGACCCGCGAACGCGCCGCCGAGAAACACCGCCAGCGCGGCGATCACGAGGATGATCTCCGGGGTCAACAGCCAGAAGGTCGTGGGGGAGGTGGCGGGGGTCATCGCTGGCCTGGGGTGGGGGCGGGCGGCGCCGTCCTGGGATCGGACATGGCGACCGGCTCGGCGGCGCGGGGATGCGCTCGGGCGGCGTGGGGCGGCGCTGGCGCGCCCAGGTGCATCCGCTCGGCGAACCGCTCCCCGGCCGCGCCAGTGACGCCACGCACCGCGGCGGACGCCGGGCCGAGGAACGCCCCGGGGAACAAGCCGATCCACAGGGCGAAGACGGCCAGCGGTGCGATCGCACCCCATTCGTGCCATTCGAGATCGGCGGCCGGGGCGGTGAACACGCCGTCGTGGCTCCGCCCGCCGTGGGCCGCGTGCAGCGCGCCTGTCGCCCCATGGCCGTGGGAGTCGGCCGCACGCCGCTCCGCCCCGAAGAACACCCGCTCGACCGCCCACAGCATGTACCAGGCGCCGAGGACGAGGCCGGCCACCGCGCCGGCGGCGAGGAGCAGATACGCCGGCCGCCACTCCGCGGCGACACCTTGCCAGGCCCGCTGGAACGATCCGGCGAGGATGAGGAACTCGCCCGCGAACCCGTTGAGGCCGGGCAGGCCGATGCTCGCGAACGTGAACAGGACAAACATCGTCGTCAGCCACGGCGCCCGGGCGGCGAGCCCGCCGAGGTTCGGGATCGACCGGGTGTGGAACCGTTCGTAGATCATCCCCACCAGTGCGAACAGCCCCGCGGCCGACAGCCCGTGGTTCACGAGCTGGAGATTTGCCCCCTCGACGGCGGCGGGTTCCAGCGCGAACAGCCCCATCACGATGTAGCCCATGTGGCTCACCGACGAGTAGGCCACGAGCCGCTTGAGATCGGTCTGCACCAGCGCCACCAGCGCCCCGTAGACGATCCCCACCGCGCCGAGGGCGAACAGCCACGGGGCCGCGACGGCACTGGCCTCGGGGAGCATCGGGAGCGAGAACCGCAGGAAGCCGTAGATCCCCAGCTTGAGCAGCACGCCGGCCAGATCGACGCTGCCTCCCGTCGGCGCCTCGACGTGGGCCAGGGGCAGCCACGTGTGGAACGGGATGATCGGCACCTTGATGGCGAACCCCGCCAGCAGGGCGAGGAACACCAGCCACTGTAGCCAGCCCCCCGTGCCGTCCATCGGCAACGGGTGGGCCCGGACCCCGGCGGTCAGGGCCGCGATGTCGAACGTCAGCTGCCCGGTGTGCGAGGCATTCCAGACGACGATCGCCAGCAGGCCGACGAACGACAGCACGCTGCCGGCCAGCGTGTAGAGGAAGAACGTCACCGCCGCCCGGCGCCGCTCCTCGTGGCCCCAGATGCCGATCAGGAAGAACAGCGGCACGAGCGTGAACTCGAAGCAGACGTAGAACAGGATCACGTCGCGGGCCGCGAACACGCCGAGCATCGCCGCCTCGAGCAGCAGGAGCAGCGCGTAGAACGCCGCGACGTGCTCGCGGACCGAGTTCCAGCTGACGAGCACCGCGGTGACGGTCAGCAGCGCCGAGAGGGCGAACATCCACAGCGACAGGCCGTCGAGTCCGAGCGACAACCGGACGTCGAACGGCCCGTCGGTGAACCACGGGACGGTCGACACGGCGAACGCTCCGCCCGAGCGGAGGGCCGGATCGGCGAGCCCGCGGAGGACGAGGATCGCCACCAGGCCGAGCGTCACCAAAGCGGTCACCAGGGCACTCTGCCGGACGGCATGCGGGCCGCGCGAGGCCATGCCCCAGGCGACGACGGCGCCGACCAGCGGCGCGACGACCGTGAGGATCAGGAGCGTGGCGGTGGAGAAGCCGTTCATGCGTGCCTCAGAGCCACAGGTTCCAGGCCAGCGCCACGAGCATCCCGAGCACGCCGACGACACCGGCCAGGGAGTAACGCTGCAGCACCCCCCCCTGGAATCGGCGGACGACGCCCCCGAGGGCGACGGGGACGTGGGCCACGGAGCGCACGAGCCCGTCGATCACCACCCGGTCGACCGTCGCCGCCACGGCGGCGAGCCATTCCAGCGGGCGGACGACGGCCGCGTGCTCGACCTCGTCGAAGTAGAAGCGGCGTGCGAACAGCGTCTGGAGCGGGCCGAGGAACCGTTCCACGCTCGGGCCGTCGCTGCGCCGGCCGTAGTGCCCGATCGCCGCCAAGGCGATGCCGATCGCGGCTGCCAGCGTGCCCTGGATCGCCAGGTCCCAGTGGAACACCGGCGGCACGGCGGTGGCGGCGACGTTCGCGGCGGCGAGCGACGGGGTCGCGGCCAGGAACCGTGCCAGTCCATGGCCGATGAACAGCACCACGCCCGCCAGGAACGACGCGACCGCGAGGATCACCAAGGGACGGGTCATCACCGGCGGCGACTCGTGGCTCACCGCCGTCCGATGGCCGCCGGCTGGCTCGTGCCCGGCGGCGCCATGCCCAGCATGCCCGCCATGCCCGCCATGTGACGGACCATGGTCGTCGTGGCCATGCGCGCCGTGGCCATGCGCTTCGGGGGGAAGCCGCAGCGGACCGGTGAACGTCATGAAGACCGCGCGGAAGGTGTAGAAGGCGGTCAATCCAGCCGTGAACAGCGACATCCAAAACAGCGTCCGGTAGAGCCGGGGACCGGCGAGCCAGTCGAGAGGCCCGGCTGCCGCAGCGCCGCCGCTTGCGGAGACCGCCACGGCACGGTGGCTGGCGGCCGATCCCGAGGCGACCGGGATCGTCGGGGGGGCGGCACGGCGGTCCCACGTGGCGACGCGGACCGCGGGAGGGGTGGCCGCCGCCGGGGATTCGTCGTGGTGGCCGCTGGCGTGTGCGTCGGGCCAGCCGCGGGAGTGGAGGGCCGCGAGAATCTCGTCCTTGCTGAAGAAGCCGGCGAAGGGTGGCACACCCGCCAGCGCCAGGGCGCCGACGAGGAACGTCGCCCGCGTCACCGGCATCACCGTCCACAGCCCGCCGAACCGCCGCATGTCGATCACGCCCCCCATGGCGTGCATCACCGACCCGGCGCCGAGGAACAGCAGGGCCTTGAAGCAGGCGTGGGTGACGAGATGGAAGATGCCCGCGGTGAAGCCGCCGAGCGTGCCGGTGCCGAGGGCGGCGAACATGTAGCCCAGCTGGCTGATCGTCGAGTAGGCGAGCACGCGCTTGAGGTCGGTCTGGACGGTGCCGATCAGGCCGGCGACGAGCGCCGTCGTCGCCCCGACCAGCGCCACGACCGCCAATGCCCCCGGTGCGGCGACGAACAGCGGGGCGCAGCGCGTCACGAGGTACACGCCGGCGGTCACCATCGTGGCGGCATGGATCAGCGCGCTGGCGGGCGTCGGGCCCTCCATCGCGTCGGGGAGCCAGACGTGCAGCGGCACCTGGGCGCTCTTGCCGCAGGCGGCGAGGAGCAGGAGCAGGCAGATCGCCGTGCCGATCGCCCCGCCGACGATCGCCGTCGGGTCGGCGAGCCGGGCCGCGCCCAGAATCCCCGGCACCAGCGTGCCGTCGGCCAGGCGGGTGTCGTGGAAATCGAGCGTGCCGTAGGTGAGCCAGAGGAGGAACACGGCGATGGCGAGGCCGAAGTCGCCGACGCGGTTGACGAGAAACGCCTTTTTCGCCGCCCGGGCCGCCTCGGGGCGCCGGTACCAGAATCCGATCAGCAGGTAGCTGCAGGCACCGACTGCCTCCCAGAAGACGTACACCAGGAGGAAGCTGCTCGAGGCGACGAGCATCGCCATCGAAAACACGAACATCGACACCAGTGCGAAGAACCGTGGCTGGTCGGGATCGTCGTGCATGTAGCCGATCGAATAGACCGCGACCAGCAGGCCGATCGAGGTGATCACCACCAGCAGCGTCGCGGTCAACGGGTCGAGGCGCAGCGTCACGCCCAGCGACAGTGGCCGCGGCGCCGAGCCGTCGGCCGGCGTCAGCGCACCGTCGATCGTTGCCCAGCGCCACAGGTCGACCGTGTGTTCGACGGGCGCCGCCGTGTCGTGGCCGGTGCCCGCCGCTCCGCCGGCGGTGAACAGCAGGAACAGCGCCGCGATCGCCGCGGCACCGATGCCGACCGCTGCGGGAAGGTGGACGCGCGGACCGAGGCGCCGGCCGGCGAAGACGGTCACCAACCCCGCCAGGAGCGGGAGCAGTGGCACGAGGACGAGGAGCAGGGAACGCATGGAGATCGGGAGCCGGTGAGGGAGGGATCGGGATGGCCGGCACCAGGCCGGCCGACGGAACTCTGGCCGTCAGACGTGCTCCCGGGAGGGTTCGGCGCTGTCGTCGTGGGCCGGCTCGACGCCCGACGGGGTGAGCCGTGGCCAGACCGGGGCGACGGTGTCGGTCGCAGGCAATTCGCGGTCGATGCGGCGCGGCACCTCGGTGTCGCGCAGGCTCTGCCAGGCGGCCGAGTCGAGCCGACCGGTGCGGGCGAAGGCCTGGAGCACGAACACCAACGCGACGGCGGCCTCGCAGGCCGCCACGGTGAGGACGAACACGACCAGGGCGTGGCCCCCGAAGTCGCCGTGGTACCGGCTCCAGGCGACGAGGCTCACCGAGATGCCCTGGAGCATCAGTTCGGCCGAGAGGAACATCACGATCAGGTTGCGGCGGGTGAGGATCCCGACCAACCCGAGAACGAACAGCACGGCTCCGACGACCAGCGCGCCGTGGATCAACGAAGGGAACGCCGCCGCCAGCATCACGCCGCCCCCCTTTCCGCCGACTCGGCCGCCTCGCCGCGCGAGACGACCGCGATCGCGCCGACCAGGGCCACCAGCAACAGCACGCCGGCTGCCTCGACGGCGACGAGATGCCGGCCGAACAGTTCCGCACCCAGCCGAGCCACGGCATCGGCATCCAGCGCCGCCGGGTCAGCGGGGCGGGCGGGAACCGCCGCGGCGGCGACCGCATCGGCCCGCGACGGTACCTGGCAGCAGGCCGGGGGCTCAGCCGAGAGACGGCCGATCGACACAGTGAGCAGGGCCAGGAGTACCCCCCCGGCGACGGCCGAGAGCAGTGGCTCGTTGGATACGCGGTCGTAGGGGGCCAGGCCCGTGGGCTGCGCGAGCATGAGAACGAACAGGAACATCACGAGGATCGCGCCGGCGTAGACGACGATCGTGGCGACACCGAGGAACTGCGCCCCGAGCACCAACAGCAGCCCCGCGACGCCGGCGAGGGCAAGGGCGAACCAGATCGCGGCGTAGACCGGGGACCGCGTCACCACCGTCGCGGCTCCGCCGACGAGCGCCACCGCGGCCACGATCTGGAACACCGCCTCTTCGCCGAGTCCGCCGAGGCGGCGCCCGGCAAGCGCCAGACCGGCGAGCGCGGCAACGCCGAGCGCCGCCCCCAGCCGGCTGCTCCAACGCTCCAGCCAGCCGGCGCGCTGCACGGACGGCAGCAGGAGCCAGAGGCTCGCGGCGAACGCCGCGACCGACCCCAGCAACAGCGGTGTCGCACCGTCGGGAAGGGTCACGGCGTGTGTCCTCCGGGAGCGGAGGCGGTCGCGTGGCCGGCCGACTTCATCGGCTCGGCATCCTTGGTGATGTCGTAGACGCTGAGGAGTTTTTCCTTGTCGAAGATCATCTCCTCGCGGCTCCGCCCGGTCAGGTCGAGGAGGCTGGTCAACTCGATCGCGTCGACCGGACAGGCCTCCTCGCACATTCCGCAGAAGATGCAGCGCAGTTCGTCGATCTGGAAGCTCTCGGGATACTTCTCCCGGTCAGGCCAGGGGCTCTCCGCCGCGACGATGTCGATGCAGTGGGCCGGGCAGGCGGTGGCGCAGAGAAAGCAGGCGACGCACTGCACGCGTCCCTGCTCGTCCTTGTTGAGCCGGTGCACGCCGCGGTAGATGAGCGGATTGCCCACCGTCGGTCGTTCGTCGGGGAAACTGACGGTGACCTTCGGGCTGACCATGTGGCGGGCGGTCGTCGCCAGCCCCTGGACGAACAGCGGCAGGTAGAGTCGCTCCGCCAGCCCCAGCGGCTTCTCCTCCAACCACACGATCTGCGGATCGGTCGGCTTCATCTCGGGCTTGCCTCCAGGCGGTGGCCGCCGGCCATGTCGTCCAGCGGGTCGTGGTCGAGATCGTGCTCGGCGTCGAGCGGACCGTGGGTGAGGATCGGCGTGTTGTCGGTGCCGCTGGGGGTGAACACGCCGGCCACGATCCAGCCGACGAGGAACGTCGCCCAGGGGAGACCGACGGCCAGCCATCCGGCCGCCGACGAGCCGAGCCGCCCCACCAGCCACGGCCGCAGCTCCTCGACCGCCGCCACCGTGACAAGGTTGGCCAGGCCGAGCGGGAGCATCACCTTCCAGGCGAGGTTCATCAGCTGGTCGAAGCGGAACCGCGGCCAGCTCCAGCGGACCAGCATGAAGAACACGATCACGCCGAGGATCTTCGCCGACAGAATGGCGAACCGCAGCAGCGCCCCCGCCCAGGTGACTTCGGTCCCGGCGCCGGTCACTCCCCACAGGTGCCAGCCGCCGAGGAACATGATCACGATCAGGAACGCGGCCGTGATCATGTGGAGGAACTCGGCGACGAGGAACAGCAGCAGCCGGATCCCCGAATACTCGGTGTGGTAGCCACCGACGAGCTCCTGCTCCGCTTCGGGCAGGTCGAACGGCAGCCGCGCCGCTTCGGCGAAGCTGGCGACGAGGAACACGACGAACCCGAGCGGCTGGGCGAATGCGTACCACACGCCACTCGCGGCCTGCGCCTCCATGATCCGGTCGAGTCGCAGCGACCCGGCGGCCAGTACGACCCCGAGCAAACCCATTCCGAGCGGGATCTCGTAGGCGACCAACTGGGCGCTCGAGCGGAGCCCGCCGAGAAAACCGTATTTGTTGTTGCTCGCCCAGCCGCCGAGAAGGACACCGTAGACGGCGATACTCGACAGCGCGAAGACCCACAGCACGCCGACGTCGAGGCCGGGCGCCACCAGGAACGGCACCGGATCGGGCAGCCCGGCGAGGCCCAAGGGGGGCAGGACACTGCCGAAGGGGATGGCCGCGAAGATCGCCAGCGAGGCCGCGAGGATCAACAGCGGGGCCGCGTGGTACAGGACGCGGTCGACGTGGGAGGGAGTGAAATCCTCCTTGAGGATGATCTTCAAGCCGTCGGCGAGCGGCTGACCGAGCCCAAACAGGCGGATGTCGGTCAGCGGGATGCCGACCCGATTGGGCCCTTTGCGGTCCTGGACCCAGGCCGCGATCCAGCGCTCGAGGAGCACGAGATAGGCCGCCGCCGTCATCAGACCGCCGACGAGCAGTCCGATCTTGACCAGCGCCGCGATCGTCGTCGCATTGGGGAGCAGGGAGTTCATGAGTGGGTCGCCGACTCCGTGGCGGCCAGTTGGAAGATCCGCAGGTCGAGGCCGGTGGCGGGCAGCTCGTCGCCGAGCACCGTCAGTGCCGGGACCGCCGCGGCGATCTCCCGGCGGATGACGGCAGGATCGTACAACCCACGGCGCCCGAGCATGTTCCAGAGCAAGCGCCCCTCGGGCCAGACGCCGGCCGGAGGACGAATCGCCTGCTCGAAGCACTGCGCGCGGTGGCCGGCGTTGACCCATGTCCCGGCCCGCTCGGCGAACCCGACGGCGGGGAGGCGCCAGCGGACCGCGCCGCCACCGTCGAGGTCGGACAGCGGCGATGCGAACAGATCCTGGACGACCAGGCACTCGAGCCCGGCGAACGCCGCGGCCGTGGCGGCGTCGATCCACGGCCCGGGATAGGCCGCCGTGATCCAGACGGCTTTCGCGCGCCCCGAGCGGACGTGGTCGAGGAGGTCGTCCCAGCGCGAGATCCCCGGGCCGAAGTGGGCCAGGACCGCCTCGACGCCGCGCCGGTTCGGGCACTTCTCGGCGCGGATCGTGAAGCCGCCGGGGTAGGTCTCGTCGGCACCGCCGTGGGGGACCGGCCCGAGGGCGAGCAGTGCAGCCGGGTCGATCTCGCGGGCGACCGCGGCGAGCATCCAGGCCTCTTCGACCGTCAGCATCGGCGAAACCGCGACGGCCAAGCCACCGGCCGCGGCCAGATCGGCACGCAGCCGGGAGACGACATCGGGCCAGTCGACGGCCGATTCGCCGCCGGGGGCACGGCGCGTCACCTCGGCCACCCGCGCCGGGTCGTGGAGGTGGTGCCAGCCGTAGCGGCCGTCGTCGCACATCCACCAGCGGTTGACGTGGGGATTCTCCCGCGGCTTGAGCCGGTAGACGGTGTCCTGGTTGTGTTCGGTGACGATCGAGCAGCCGGTGGCACAGCCGCCGCAGACGTTGGCCTCGCGCTTCAGGAACCAGACACGCTGCTGGTAGAGGAAGTCCTTGTCGCCGAGGGCGCCCACCGGGCACAGGTCGACGACGTTACCGGCGAGTTTGTTGTCGAGCGGGAAGCCGGGAAAGGAGTCGATTTCCTCCTTGGCACCGCGGCTGGTGACCATCAGTTCGGCCGTGCCCGACACCTCCCGGGTGAAGCGGACGCAGCGCGTGCACATGATGCAGCGATCGACGAACAGTGTGACCGTCGGGCCGACGTCGCGCCGCCGGCTGTGGAACGGCTGGAGATCGGCGCGCCGCTGCGGCTGGCCGTGCTGGAAGTGGTAGTCCTGGAGGAGGCACTCCCCGGCCTTGTCGCAGATCGGGCAATCGATCGGGTGATCGATGAGCAGCGCTTCCTCGACCCGCGCCCGGCTCTCACGCACCAGCGGGCTGTCGGTGACGATCACGGTGCCGTCCTTGGCCGGCGTCTGGCAGCCGGGGACGAGCTTGGGCACCATCGTGATCTTGCCCGTGGCGGCGTCGCGCGAGCCGGTCTCGACGAGGCACATCCGGCAGCTGGCGACGACCGACAGCCCGGGGTGCCAGCAGTAGTGGGGGATCTCGGTGCCGGCCCGGCGCGCGGCCTCGATGCAGTTGAGGCGCTCGTGGGCCCCGATCTCGATCTCCCGTCCATCGACGATGACGGTCGGCATCAGTGGGCTCCCACGATCTGCAGGGCGGGAACGGGATCGGTGACCATCCAGCCCGAGGGATTGGTGCGTCGGATGGAGTCCTCGAACTCGCCGCGGAACTTCTTGATCGCGTTCTTCATCGGCCAGGCGGCGCCGTCGGCGAGCCCGCAGATCGTCGAGCCGGGCATCATCCCCATCGTGTTGCCCATCTCGAGGAGCAGATCGAGGTCGGCCAGCCTTCCCTTGCCGGCGCGGATCCGCTCGAGGATCCGCAGCGACCAGCTCGTGCCCTCGCGGCAGGGGGTGCACTGGCCGCACGACTCGTGGGCGAAGAACCGGGCCGAATTGTGGAGCACGTCGACGATGCTCGTCTGGTCGTCGATCACGACCACTGCCGCCGTTCCCAGCCCCAGGCACCCGACCCTTCCCGGTCCGGCGAAATCGAGCGGCGTGTCGAGCTCGCTTTCGGTCATCAGCCCCATCGAGATCCCGCCGGGGATCACCGCCTTCGCTTTCCGCCCCTTCCACACGCCGCCGCCATGGCCGTCGATGAGTTGCCGGGCCGTGATCCCGAGCGGAGCCTCGTAGCAGCCGGGGCGTTCGACATGGCCGGACAGGCAGTACAGCTTGGGGCCGTAGCTGCCCGGATCGCGGGGATTGGCCGGGTCGGCGGGGACGCCGATCGACCGGAACCACTCGACACCGCGGCGGAAGATCTGCGCGACACAGGCCATCGTCTCGATGTTGTTGACGACCGTGGGCTTGCGGAACAACCCTTCGATCGCCGGAAACGGCGGCTTGATCCGTGGCCAGGCCCGCTTGCCCTCGAGGCTCTCGATCAGGCCCGTCTCCTCGCCGCAGATGTAGGCCGCGGCACCGCGGTGGAGGTGGACGTCGAGGGAGAAATCGCTGCCGAGGATCCGCCGGCCGAGGAGCCCGGCCGCGTAGGCCTCGTCGATCGCTCCCTGCAGCCGGTGCCAGCTGCGGGGGTATTCGTAGCGGAGGTAGATGTAGGCCGTGCTCGCCCGGGTCGCGAACGCGGAGAGGACGATCCCCTCGAGGACCTGGTGCGGGTCGTCCTCCATGAGGATCCGGTTGTTGAACGTGCCGGGTTCGCTCTCGTCGGCGTTGACGCACAGGTAGATCGGGCCGGGGTGGTCCTTGGGAAGAAACGTCCACTTGAGCCCGGTCGGGAATCCCGCGCCGCCGCGGCCGCGGAGCCCGGATGCCTTCACCGTCTCGATGACGTCGGCAGGCTTCTTGTCGCGGAGGACGTGCTCGAGGGGGGCGTAGCCACCGCGGCTGCGGTAGCTGGCCAGGCCATGGCCGTCGGGAATCCCGACCGCCTCGAGAAGGACCGGTTGGAATGGCTGCATGTCAGGTGGCCCTCGCGCGTGGTTTGACGAGCTCGGCCGCTGCCGTCTCGGGGGTCATGTTCCTGAGGAGATCGTCGTTGGCGAGCATGCACGGGGCGAAATCGCAGGCGCCGAGGCACTCCGCCGGCTCGATCGTCAGCTCACCGTCGACCGTCGTGCCGTAGGGCTCGATGCCGAATTTCCGGCATACCCCGGTGAGCAGTTCGTCGCCGCCGCGCAGGGCGCAGGAGATCGAGCGGCAGACGAAGACGCGCACCTTGCCGTGCGGCTTGTCCTGGTGGAAGAACTGGTAGAAGGTGAGCGTGTCCTGGACCTCGGCGGGGGCGAGGCCGAGGACGGCGGCGATTTCGACGACCGCCTCGAGGGGCACGTGCCGCAAATCGGCGTTGACGATGTGCAGCGCCGGCAGCGTCAGCGCGCGGCGGTCGGGGTAGCGGGGCGCGAGGGCCTCGATCCGGGCCACCATGTCGTCGGTGAGGACTTTCCGCTGGGGTACGGGCGGGGCGATCATCGGTAGGCTTCTGTGGGCCCGCGCGGCGGCGGGGCGGGGGTAGGGGTCAACGGTCGAGCTCGGCGGCGATGATGTTGAGGCTGCCGAGGACGGCGACGACGTCGGACAGCGTGTGGCCGCGGATCAGGTACGGGAACAGCGCGAAATGCAGGACCGACGGCGGCCGGCACCGCGCCCGGTAGGCGCGGTCGGATCCGTCGCCGACGACGTAGAAGCCCAACTCGCCGTTCGGGGCCTCGATCGCCGCGTACGACTCGGCACAGGGGACCTCGAATCCACGATTGCTCATCGCCAATTCGAAGTGCGAGATCGTCCCCTCGATCGTCGAATAGACCTGGGTTTTCGCCGGCAGGGCGGTGCGCTGGTCGATGCCCACGTTGACCGGGCCGGCGGGGAGGTTTTCCAGCGCCTGTTCGACGATCCTCAGGCTCTCGCGCATCTCCTGCATCCGCACGAGGTAGCGGGCGTAGCAATCGCCGGCCGCGGCGCAGCAGACGCGGAAATCGTAATCGGCGTACGCGAGGTAGGGCTCGTCCTTGCGCAGGTCGCGCGTCACCCCACTCGCCCGGGCCACCGGGCCGGTGGCGCCGCGTGCGATCGCCTCCTCGCGCGACAGCACGCCGACCCCCTTGGTGCGGTCGACGAAGATCCGGTTGCGGGTGAGGAGCCGCTCCATGTCGTCGAGGGTCTTGGGGAAGGTCCGCAGGAACGAGCGGATCTTCTCGATCACCAGCGCGGTGAAGTCGTGCGAGACGCCGCCGACGCGCGTGTAGCTGTTGGTGAACCGCGCCCCGCAGAGCGTCTCGAAAATGTCGTAGATCACCTCGCGCTGGTAGAAGCCGTAGAGGAAGAACGTGAACGCGCCGGTGTCGAGGCCGACGGCACCGTTGCACAGCAGGTGGTCGCTGATCCGCGCCAGCTCCGCGATGATCGTGCGGATGACCTTGCACCGCGGCGTGAGCTGGATGCCGAGCAGCGTCTCGACGGCATGGTGCCAGGCGACGTTGTTGGCCATCGGCGAGATGTAGTTCATCCGGTCGGTGACCGTCACGTATTGGTTGAACGTGAGGTGCTCGCCGATCTTCTCGAAGCCGGAGTGGAGGTAGCCCATCTCGGGCATCGCGTCCACGACCCGCTCCCCCTCGAGCTGCAGCACGAGCCGCAGGGTGGTGTGGGTGGCGGGGTGCTGAGGGCCGAAGTTCAGCGTCCAGAGGTATTCCTCGGAACGCTTCGTCGCTGCGGCGGCGCGGGGCTCGGCGATCGACATCTGGTTCACGCGCTCGAATGGTGGGGGGACCGGGATCAGCCGTCGTCGCGGGTGAGGATCGGGAAATTGTGGCGCTCGCCGCGGCCCTGGAGTGGATAGTCCTTCCGCAGGGGATGGGCGGTGAAAACCTCGGGGAGCAGGAGCCGGCGCAGGTCGGGATGGCCTTCGAACCGGATCCCGAACATGTCCCAGACCTCGCGCTCGAGCCAGTTCGCCGCCGGCCAGACCGGAGCGGCCGAGGCGACCGTCGGCGCCGGATCGTCGAGGAACACGCGCACTGTCAGCCGCCGGTTGTCGGCGGTCGCGGCGAGCAGATAGACCAGCCCGTAACGGTGCTTCGCGCCGCGGTACTCGAGGTAATCGACACAGGTGACGTCGACGAGCAGGTCGTAGCCGTCGTCACGCAGGAAGCAAAACGCTTCGCCAACGCGATCGGCGGGAATATCGACGCGCTCCTGGCCACGGAACGGAGGCTGCCGAGTGCCCCCGAACCGTTCCGCCACGCCGTGATGCGCCGGTGTCGCGGCGGCGGCAGACATGGCCCCGGCGGAAGTCTCATCCATCGCTCGGGTCCCTCCGTGGGGCGACACACGCGACCGGCCATACGCCGACGCTGCACGCAGCACGGTTCCGTCCGCTCCGCAGGTGGGCGGTGACGCGAGGGGCTCGGGATCGGTCGGAACGCGTCGGCATCATGCGTGGGGTGCCCCGGCTTCGGCCAGTCGCCGCTGGAGGATCGGGTTGCGGGCCGCATCGGCCTCGATCGGCCCCAGCGCCTCGACGAGGGCCCGCTTGCGGAGTTGGCGTTCGGGGGTGTCGAACTCGCGTCCCGTGATCGTTCCCTCGCGCTGGATCTTGTCTTGCAGGTCGATGATCGCCTGGATGAGCTGCTCGGGGCGCGGTGGGCAGCCCGGCACGTACATGTCGACGGGGATGAACCGATCGATCCCCTGGACGACGGCGTAGGTGTCGAACACGCCGCCGGTGCTCGCGCAGGCGCCCATCGAGATGCACCATTTGGGCTCGCTCATCTGCAGCCAGATCCGCTGCAGCACCGGCAGCATCTTCATCACCACGCGGCCGGCGACGATCATCAGATCGCACTGCCGCGGGCTGAAGCGGAACACCTCGGCACCGAACCGTGCGAGGTCGTGCTTGCTGGCGCCGGTGGCCATCAGCTCGATCCCGCAGCAGGCGGTGGCGAACGGCATCGGCCAGAGGCTGTTCTTCCGGCACCAGCTCGCCAATTCGTCGAGCCGGCTGACGACGACGTTCTCGGGCAGCTCTAACGCCATCGGAACACCCCCTTGCGCCAGTCGTAGGCGAAGCCGACGATCACCATCGCAATGAACGCCATGGCCGCGCCGAACACCAGACCACGCCCACTCACGAGCCCGTCGCGGACGGCGCCGTCGATCCCCGCCGACGACCGGCTCGCGACCGCCCACGGATAGAGGAACAACAACTCGACGTCGAAGACGAGAAAGGTGATCGCCACGAGATGGAAGCGCACGTCGAACCGCCGGCGCGTGTCGTGGACCGGGTCCATGCCGCTCTCGTACGGCATCTGCTTGACGGCGCTTGTGCGCTTCGGTCCGACGAGGCTGGCCGCTCCCACCAGCCCGACCGCGACCGCCGCCGAGATCGCCACGAAGAGCAGGACGGGGAGAATGGCATCCATGGGACGAGTCGCCGTGACACCCGCAGGAAAGTGGACCGACACGGCCGCCGCACCGGTCGGCACGATCGGGAAGAACCCCGCGCGACCGAGCGACGAGCCGAAAAATGAATCAATCGGCCGGGAAAATAGACTTCGTGAAAAACATCACGAAGTCGGACCGAAAAAAAAGCCGCCGTTCCCCCTGTTCCGGTCGTGCCGGTTTGCCGGGGGGCTCACAGTTATACAGCGTCAACGAGTCGCCGACGAGCGGGGCAGGAGGTCTTGAATGGGGGATAGACCCATCCGTGGAGTGGCATAGACCGAGTCCATGACCGATCCCGACCCGGACCGCGGCGGTCACCGGGTCAAAACGCCCCGAGACCGAGCCCACCCCACCCGAATCCGAAGCCGATACCGAACCCGCCGGCGTTGCGGTTGACGTTGGAAAAGGGAAGCTTTCCGTCGTTGTTCGGACGGCGATAGGGGGAGTACGCCGCCTGCGACGCGGCTTGAGCCTGGGCCGCTGCGATCGCCTGGGAGGTAGCCTGCCGATTGGCCTGGGCCCCGGCGACGCGTGCCTGGCGGGTTTGGTCGAAGTCCTGCTGGCGCTGGCGCCGCGAGTCGCGGCGCTGCTCGATGCGTTTGATCTCCTCAGCCAGCTGACTGGCCGACATCGCCACCACGTCGGGCACGTTCCGCAGCGCCTGCTGCCGGCGGGAATCGCTCATCGCTGACAGGTACTGACCGACCCAGTTACGGGCGTCCTTCGCCTCGGGCGAATCCATCACCTTGAACTTCGTTTCGAGGTCGTCGAGCAGGGCGTCCAGCTCCTCGGCCGACATCGCCGCGACGCGCCGATTGAAGTCGGCCTTCATCTGGTTGACCTGCTGCGGCGTGTAGATCTGCTGTGCCGAGAGCCACTCGCCGAGCTCGAACACCGCGCGGCGCCACCGTGAGCTCTGCAGCACGGCCGCCTTGCGCTCGAAGTCGTCGTCGGCATCGACGGCCCGGGGACGCTGGGCGTCGGCCGCCCCTGGCTGCTGGCCAGCGGCGATCGAACCGGTCGCCAAGGCAGCCACGAGCAGGCACGGCGCCAGCCGCGCGCCGACGCGGGGGAAAATCCGGGCCGCAGGGGTGCCCGGGCCGGTGTCGACAGGGGTTGTCATCGGTTGGACGCTCCGCACGGATGATTCCAGGGTGACCGATCCACCGGCCCGCAGCGGTGTCAGCGGGTCGGTTTCCGCTTGACCATGATCGCGGTGACAGGGGCGGTGTTCTGCGTGGCGACGTCGGTGGACAACGACTGCCACCAGCAGCGGTCGTCGCCGTCGAAGCGATAGACATTGACGCTCGTGGTCCGCGCTCCGTCGGGGAGCACCGTCGAGGTCCTCGCGAACCAGGCGTCATCCTCCCAGTTCCAAACCCCCTCGCCGTGGCCACCGTCCTCGCCGAACGTCCAGGAGCGGATCTGCCGGGAAGCCGGATCCCAGCCGATGTACTGGGTGATGACGAGTGTCTCGCCGTCATTCCCTCCTCTGCGCAGCTCCCTGATCAGGAACGCGCGGGCCGGGCTCCACCTGACGGTCACGTGCAGTCGCGGTTGCGGAGGGGTGTTGGCGTTGTTCGACTCCCCTTCGGCGGCGACGGTGTCGATCACGTCCCAGTCACCGACCATCCAGTCCAGCTGGCTCATTTCCTCCAGTTCGTCGCCCCACTCGAAGCGGTTCTCGCGCACGCCGGCCAGCTTCCAGCCATCGTCCTGCCGAACCCAGGTGGCGGTGAATCGACCGCGGCGAACCGCGCCGCCGGTCGGCGACGCGACCTCGACGGTGCCGTCTTCGATGGCGACCGAGGGGGCCACCAACCGGATCGTCACGTTGCTGACGCCGAGAGCGAGCGCCCGGTCCGGACCGTCGTTGGGCTTCGTGTCGGCGACCGACTCCCGGCCGTTCCGGACGGTGCCGAATTCGTCGACGATGTCGCCGTCGGCTGTCCACAGTGCGGCGAGCGCCGGGCCATCCCCCCGCTCCAGAGCGTCGAGGTACGACCGGCTGGCGGCTCCGATTTCAGCGATCACGGCGTCGTTGCCGCGAGCCGCCGCGGCTGCGGGAGCGGGGCGGGGCGATTGGGACGACGCCACTCCCGCCGGCACCAGGAGCGCGACGAGGCTGGCGATGACCACATCCCGGCGCCGGTGGAGCAGACGTGGCAGGTGGTCGCACGACCGCGGGGCGGCCGCGGATTCCCCGGAGCGTTTACGATTGTCCATTGGCATACCCCCACGAGTGACCATCGCCCGAGTCACCGCCGCCCGCAGTGGCAGGTGCACTGGGGCAAGCGCCCCAGTATTCGACGGGGCGTCGCGGGGATGGGATGGCCCAGACCCGGGCCATCAGTCGGACGACGCCGTTTCGACCCCAATGGTACCACGCGGGACGGAGACAGACATGCTCGGCGCCGGGACATGGCCCCCGTTTCCAGGGGCCGATGACGTGGCCGTCACGCTCGCCGACCTCGTCCGTCGGCCGAGCGTCAATCCGATGGGGCGCGACGTCTCGGGGCCGGAATACCTCGAACGGCGGGTCGGTGATTATCTGGCCCACCGTTTCACGGCGACGGGCCTGCCGTGGGCGCGACAGACCGTTCATCCGGGGCGTGACAACGTCGTCACCCGCCTCGACGCGACCCTCGTCGACGCTCCGGTCATCCTCTGGGACGCTCATCAAGACACCGTCCCCGCGGAAGGGATGACGATCGAGCCGTTTTCCCCGGCCGTGGTCGACGGGCGGCTGTTCGGCCGCGGAGCATGCGACGTCAAAGGTGGTATGGCTGCCATGCTCGTCGCCATCGAGCGCCTCCGGACGGCATCGAGGCCGCGACGGTTTGGGATCGTGTTCGTGGCGACAGTCAACGAGGAATTCGGGTTTTCCGGGGCGCGGGCGCTCGCGCGGGCCTGGACTCAACCGGAGCCGGGCGATCTTGCCGTCCGCGATCTGATCGGCCGTCGGCCGGGGGTCGCGATCGTCGCCGAACCGACAGGGCTCGCGATCGTCACCACCCACAAAGGTGCCGTCAGGTGGCGGATCGTGGTCCATGGTCGTTCGTGCCACAGTGCCTTTCCCGAACGGGGTGCCAACGCGATCTATCGGGCAGGGAGGGTGATCGGTGTCCTCGAGCAACTCGCAGCCGATTTGGCCGGGCGATCCCCTGGGCACGCCTGCGGGCCGCCGACGCTCAACGTCGGCACGGTTCAGGGCGGGATGGGCGTCAATCTGGTGCCCGATCGGGTGGTGCTCGAAATCGACCGCCGTCTCGTGCCAGGGGAAAGCCCGTCGGCGGCGCGCGTCGAGGTGATGGAGCGGATCGCGGAACGGTGCCCCTCGGAGTGGGTCGAGCACGACGCTCCGTTCCTGCAGAGCGGGGGGCTACCCGACCAGTCACAACTCCCCGTTTTGGCGGGTGAACGCCCGCGCGATCTCCTCGCGGCGGCTGTCGGTGCCATCGGGTGGGACTGCCCGATCGGCGCGGCCCGGTATGGAACCAATGCCAGCATCTACAGCGCGGCAGGGATACCGAGCGTCGTCTTTGGCCCCGGTTCGATCGACGAGGCGCACACGGCCGCGGAATCGATCGCTCTCCACGAGGTGGAAGCCGCAGCTGCCGCCCTGGTCGGCTTGGTTCTCGCCTGAAATCGGTATGGCAACCGGCATCTTCGTGCCGCTCCGCCCGGTGGTGTGAATCGCACCAGAGCCAGCTGGGACTGGCTGCTCGGGGCTGAGCGCTCGCGGCATGGGGCGATTCGCCGCATAGGCGCTGGAGCGAATCACCCCACGGGCGAGAAGTCCGAAAACCTGGCCTCCTGGCATGCCCTCCGTAGGAAATCAACATTTTCCCGCGGTTCTATGGGTTTTTCAGTGGATTTTGGCACCTGGCACCGAGTGGTGGTGCCATTTGGCACGACGGTTGCACTGTTGTCTCCGGCCGTTCATGGCGATGTCGCCTGCCAGCCACGGCGTTGTCCGGGACGGGTTCCGGAAGCGCCGGAGAAGTTTGGCTGGGGCGGATCGTGTCGGTGGCGTGGGGCACATGAGGTGTCCAGCCGCGCGATGCCGTTCTCCAACGTCGGGTCGGTGGCGAGGTGGCTTCAAGCAGGGTGGAGCTCAGGCGGTAGGTCTGGCCGGTGGTGATGTGTCTGGGCAGGGCCGCGCGTTGGCTCCCCGGATGGGCGGTTTTCCCCCAAATTGGCCGGTGTTTCGTGGCGCGATCCCAAAACCTTCGAACACCACCGCAGGCTCTCCCGCGCCGCCGATTGTGTGCCGAGCGTGCGCCCGGAGCGCGGGGCTTCTGCATGGGGCAGCGAGGAGATGAAACGCCTGAGTCGAAATGCCCCGCCGATGGCGCGAGGCGTGGGGCAACGGCGCGGCGCACGGTATCGGGCAGCCGTTCGTTCGTCGTGACCCGCAAGCCGTGCCTCGTCACGTGCGCCCGGATCTCCGCACGACGGCCACCTTCCGATCCGGCAACCGATCGGCACGCGGACTCAGCGGAGACACCGTTTTCGGCGGTGTCAGTCCAGCCGTCGCCGTTGCGACCGCCCATTCATGGAACAGCGTCGATTGCGAATCGTTCACGCGACAGGTCTGTACCTACCCGTTGAGGAGGATCGTGTGATGAGTGCCATTGCATCGCGGGTGATCACCGGTTCATGGAGCCCGATGGAACGTCGGTCGAAGGTGGGTCGATTCGTGTCCCAGTTCGTGCCGAGCGTGGTGCCGATCGCGATCCTGCTGACGAGCGTCTCGATGGTTTGAGCCGTCCCTGAATCGCGTGGATCGATTCCGCGGCCGTGACCTCCCTTGCCGTTTGGCATGGCGGTCACCAAGCGGCGACCGATTGAACGCGACAGGGTGGCAACGCTGTTCCCCCGCCCTGCGGCGATAGGGACCGCGGCGCGGAGCGGGGCGATTGACCGGAGCAACTGGATGAAGAGCCAATTTCAGGAGCGAACGGAAAGGAGATGCGTATGCCGAATTCACGTGGCGTGAAGCGACGACTCGGACTGATGACACGATGGCGCACGGCGCTGACTCGTGCCGATGTCGCGTTGTGTGCGTTGCCAATCACGTTTTTCATGGCGGTGCTGTGGGTCGTGTGACGGATTGGATCGCGATCCTGACGGGCGACCGTCGGCTGGGAGGGGTTTCTCAACGGCCGGTGCGCAGGAGGGGCTTTGCCGTGTTGCAGATCGATCGACGATTCAGGGGACGTGCAGGGAGGTCGGCAGTCGCCGGCGAGTCGTCGCCTGGCGACGCCGATCGGCGTGCCGGCTTGGCCGAGCCGTCGAGCAGTGGATGGGGGGTTTCCTTGGATCACACGAGTGCGGTCGTCGCGGCATCGTACGACTTCCGGGATGACGGCGAGCGGTTCAGCCCGCCGTCATCCCCGCGGTCGGAGGACGCCCCTGACAGACGATTGGATCGTCGTCATCCGCAGCGCGGCGATGGAGAGCGGTTGTCGAGTTCGCTGGTTCTGGCACTCGCGGCGTCGCTGATGGCGATCGCCTGCGTAGTGACGTTGGCGTGAGTGTGGCGGCACTGACCGGCGCGGCGTGTGCGTCGGGCAAACGTGCGGCAATGGCGGGGTGTTCGGCAGGGAGTTGACGACGTCGCCAGGGCGTGGCCTTGGGCGTCGCAAGCGATTCGTACTGACAGTTGCGTTTTGGGTTTTGGAGCGGGCCGGCGGGCAACCGGTCCTTTTTCAAAGGGTTTTTTCTATGACGGGCAGCGTTGAGGGTAAGTCGGTCGAGATTCGGCGAACGGCATGTCGGAGCGTCGCGGTGGTCGCGAGCCATCCGTTGGCCCGTGGTCGCTTGGTGGAGAACGCCTCGGCGTTGTTCGCGATCTGGTTGTTGGCCACCGCATTTTCGGCGCCGTCGATGGCCGCGAGCTACACCTGGACGAACGCGAACTCGAACGGCCTGTGGTCCGATGGCGGCAACTGGCTCCCGAACTTCACCGGTACTCCCGTCGGACCGCTCGATCTGGTGTTCCCCGACGGATCCGGCAACGGCATCAACGACCTGGAGACCGGTACCGTGATCAGGACGATGAATTTCACGTCCACCGCCGAGATCCACGGTTTCACCAATTCCAGTCCCGGTGATCCGGCGGCCAACACGATGGACATCGGTTCCGGGGGCTTGATCACGTCTGCCTCGGCGAACGACCAATACGTCTACTTTCGGCTGAACCTCGTCAACGCACTCGAGGCGAACGTCACGGGATCCGGCAGGCTGCTGCTCGGAAACTTCAGTGGCTCGAGCGACCTCACGAAAATCGGCGCCGGCACGCTGAACCTGTCGGGAATCTATCCCGACGACGGGTATACGAGCTTCACCGGGAACGTGAACGTCCAGGCCGGGACTGTCTACCTTGGGCAGCCGACGAATACCGTGCTCACGAACATGCCCAAGTCCACGATCACGTCGGCGGCGGGGACGACGCTGTCGGGTGGGCTCGTGTTTGCCAAGAAGATCGTCGCCGGCGGTGTCGTGGAGACCGGTTACCTGGATACCGACAACACCGGACAGATGATCGACGCCCTGTCGACCAGCGACCTTCAGTTGCTGTCGACCAGCACGACCCTGTTCGACATCAACGCTGCCCAGTCGTCGTCCCCGCCGAACGTGAGCAATACCAAGGTCCTCTTGACCTCCACTTCCGGACCGGCATCGCTCGACTACGGTGGTCAGGTTTCGGTCGAGTTCGCCAACAGCAACGTCTATGCGATCGGCACGACGTGGGACCTGTTCGCGGCGGGCTCTGGAACGACCGTGGATCGCACCGGTGGGCTGGCCGGCTTTTCGACCGCCGGTGTCGGGCCTTACTCGGGGTTGACGTTCACCAAGATCAACCCCGGTACCGGTTCGGGTGATGCGATCTGGCAGTCCGACTGGGCCGCCAGCACCGACACGAAGCTCGTGTTCAACGAGTCCACCGGGCAGCTGGTTGTCGTGCCCGAGCCCTCGACGATGGTCTTTGCCGGTTTCGGCGTGATGATGACCGGTTGGTCGCTACTGGGCCGTCACCGCCGGGCCAACGCGGCGCGGCGGGCCGCTGCCAAATTGCCCTTGGCAGTCTGAGCGACTCTGGTAGCTCCTCGTCTCCCCCCAGTCCCGTCTCGACCGACCGGCTGCTGTCTCTCCATTGCCCGGAGAGACAGCAGCCGGTTTCGTTTGGTGGACGAGGCTTCTTCCCGTCGAACCGGGCCCGGCTCCGTCGCCCACGGGCTCGCGCTCAACGGCGATCCGTCAAGGCTCGCCTGGCCCCCGTCGAAAACCCCTCGCGAGAGGGTGGTCTCTTCGGGCTGGTGCGATTCGTTCCACCGGCCCTTCAACGCTGGGATCGCATGGAGCGATTCGCACCAGGCGTGGATGGTGCAAACCACACCACCCCTCCCCGCCACCCGAAATCGACGGTCTCGAGCGTTGTTTTTCCAGGGAAAAACAACATCTGCCGAACCGGCCTCGATTGGCACGCTGCGTGCACTCTGAAGGGTGGTCGCCGCCGGCGTCTCGTCCGACGGTGATCGAACCGTGCCCGCCGACGTCGCTTGCGACGAGTCTGGCTGTCGCGGCTAGAGGGGCTACGCGATTTCACCTATTTCCGCAGGTTTTCCATGAGCCCGTCTTCAGGCCGATCGCTCGTTCCCCATGTGCTCGTTCGGCGCAGCACACGTTTTCCGGTGTCGCTCCTGTGGGGCCTCGCCGCGATGACCGTTCTGGGTCAGACCGGACAGGCGTTAGCGCAGACCTACACCTGGACCGGTTCCGCCGGCAGCGGGAACTGGGGGACACCGGCCAACTGGGTGACCACGAGCGGTTCGACCGTCGCGCCCCCGATAGCCGGTGCAGCGATCGTCTTGGCGGGGGGTGTCCAAACGACCGGATCCACAGTGGTCCGCACCGCAACGGCCCTGACCTTCGCCGCGAATGCCGGGCCGTTCGTGATCCATCCGCAGTCGTTCGGCAACACGCTCACGCTTGCCGGCCCCGTCGCCAATCTTTCCGGGACGGTGCAGTCGTTCAATATTCAGGTTTCCGTCAGCGGCACGAGGACTTTCGATACCGGTTCGAGTGCCTCGGGGGTGACCGTCTTCTCGCAAATCGTGTCCGGCGTGTCCTCTCCCCATCTCAACGTCGTCGGAGGTGGCCGTGCGGTTTTCAACGCTTTGAACAACACGATCGCGAAGGTGACGGTGTTGTCGGGAGCGACGGTCACAGGAACCGGCAGACTGCCTTCGGTGACCGTTCAATCCGGCGGGTCGATCACCCCGGGCAGTGCGAGCAGCACGTCGTACGGCACGCTCACGCTGGGCAGTGGCCCGACGAGCACGGCGAGTTTCATCGTCAACGGTGGGACATCCGCCACCGTGGCCGTGGGCATCTCAGGGACTTCGAGAGGGACGTCCTACGACTCATTCCTCGTGAACGGTATCGGCAACGAATACGGCGGCGTCCTGTCGATCAACTTCGACAACGCCACCTCGTACGCTCCCGATACCGTCTTCAATCTCTTCCAACTGCCGCACGCCGTCCCGTCCGGCAAATTCAACGACGTTCGCGTCACGGGAGGGACGTTTGACGGCGTGACATTCAGTGGGCCGGTTAATGGCGAGTGGGTCAGTTCGGCAAATCAATCCGGTCAAACCTTGGTGTTCTCGCAACTGACGGGCAACCTCGTCGTCGTTCCGGAGCCATCGACGGTGATGATCGCCCTCAGCGGTGTGGCCCTCGTCGGCTTCGGTCGTTGGCGCAGGAGGGCAACCCGGGAGGGGGATCAGGCTCGCGAGACCGGATGGATGATCCCCCTGCAATGAACCCGCGGCAGATGTGCGGCGGTCGCCCACGATGCCCGATCGACCGAACAACTGATCGCGACAGGCTGTGAGTGTGAAAGCGACGAATGGTGAATGGTCTTGAAGGAGGGGGGTTGCCCGTTGCGACCTTCCCGACCGGAACAAGCGGCGGTTCCGGTCGGATTGGTTGGGATTTTGCCGCATGGAAACAGGTTTTTGATTCAAGCGGAGCGGCTGGAATGCCGACTTACCCAGTACGGGGCGTATGCCCCTCGACGGTCCGTCTGCCAGCGGCTGGCTGGAGAGACCTTGGTGCAGCCATCGTGGCTGCCGACTGAGTGGGCCCCAGACTCCGTCAGTCCCCCAGCTTTGCATCCGACACCTCTGTGATATTAGGGTTCTCATGTTCTTCCAAAAAGGCTTGATTTCCTCGTTCGGTATGTGTGCCAGCGTCAGCCGGATGCTGCCGGGATCGTTTCTGTGGAGCATCGTGTCGCTGGCGGTCGCGTGGCAGGCGGGGCCGGCGTCGGCCCAATCCACCTACACCTGGACGGGTGGCGGTGCGAACGGCCTGTGGTCGAATGCGGCGAACTGGGTGACAACCGGCAACCCTTCCCCGCCGGCCACCGCACAGAATTACGTCCTCGCCGGGACGACCCGGCTGACGGGCACGACAGGCAACCGGACGGGAGCGTCGTTGACGTTCGCCGCCGCCGCCGGGCCGTTCATGATCAACCCCGCTTCAGCCGTGCCGCTGACATCGTTCACTTTGGCCGGGCCGATCGCCAACCTCTCGTCCAGCGTCCAGACAATCAACACCGGCGTTTCTCTCACCGGTATTGGCGGGCAAGTCCTCGACACCGGGTCGAATGGGGTCAGTGTGACGGTGTTCAATCAGTTCGTCGGCGGACAGCGTCTCGGCGTCATCGGCAGCGGCCGGGCCGTGTTCAACGCCACCAATACCAACCCGCAGATGACGGTCGCCTCGGGAGCGACGATCTCGGGAACGGGAAGACTCAACTCCATCGACATCCGATCCGGCGGCACGCTCACGCCCGGCGGCACGGCCGCGACGTCGTACGGCACGATGACGCTCGGCAGCGTCAATACCAGCAACGGAAGTTTCATCGTCTCGGGGGGCACGGCCTCGACGATCGCGATGGGTATTTCCGGGACGTCGCGGGGCACGAGCTACGACTCTCTCCTCGTCAACGGCACCGGTAACCAGTACGGTGGCGGTCTCCTCGCGTTGACTTTCGACAACTCGACGAAATACGACGTGGGCACGACGTTCGACCTGTTCCAGTTCCCTGTTGTAAGCCCGTCGGGAAATCTGGGCGCGATCCAGGTGAACGGCGGCCCGTACGACGGCCTGGCCTTCAGCGGCCCGACCGACGGCGTGTGGGTGAGCTCGGCCAATACGGATGGCCAGTACCTGGTGTTCTCGCAACTGACCGGCGACCTCGTCGTGGTTCCCGAGCCGTCGACGTTGGTTTTTGCCGGGATCGGAGCGGCGGTGTCGGGGTGGTCGTTGCGGCGGCGTCACCGTGGTCGCAAGGGACGGTCGCCGATGGTGTCATCCGGGTTCATCATCTGAGCGTGAGAACGCTCCCCTGCACGCGGTGTCCGTAGACGTGCGTCGTTCCTGACCTCCGGCCGTCGCCGTCCGCTCGAGCGGAGGGCGACGGCCGGTGTCGTTTCCGGCGGCGTTGGACGGTGCCGTTGGTGCCCTGCGGACGGCGCCGTCGAGGCGCATGCCGTGCGACGATGCGGCGGGGCTGCGGCTGACAGGGGATCGCGACTGTCGGGACCCGCCTTGGCTGGTCCGGTCGCTCGACCCGCCCGGAGAGGTCCCGGGCTGCCGCGAGTTGCCACCGCCCGGCGGTCCTGTCAGCCTGGTCCGCAGGCTTCGGCAGGGCTGCCGGAACGACTGTCGCCAGTCCGCAGACAACACGGTCCGCAGGCAACACGGGAGGACCACGGCCTAGGATCGTCGCCGGGGGATCGACCTGGCGATCGGCCCGAACCGTGTCGGCCTCGCCGAAGCCGTCGCTGCGCCCCAGCGACGTGGACCGAGGCCGCGCCTGGCTCGGTGGGGAAAGGACCGCGACGATGTGCTGCGGGAAAGAGAATCACCCCGCCCCGAATCCCCCGCTGTGTGGTAGGGGTGACAGATCAAGCAGCGGTGCTGCTCGCCGCGAAGCCATCGTGTCGAGCATTTTGGCCAAGGCCCGGACCCCGACCGGAATCAGAACACGTCGAGATTGAAGTGATGGCCCTGGTAGTACTTCCTGCTCTTCGGATAGTAGTTTTGCCAGGCGCGGTTGTAGACCGGAACCCGCATCTCCTGCGGGTAGCGGTAGTAGAGGTCGTTGGAGCTCTTCATGTAGCCGTCGGCGTAGAAGTTCTGCGGATACCAGACATAGGGGTAGTGGTAGAAGCGGTTCCAGTCAGGGGTCGCAGCTGTCTGCCCCCACTGCTGGCCGAAGGCCCGCTGCCCGCCCGAGAAGGGCTGCTGTGCGGCGCCCGACCGCATGACGCCAAGGCCCAATAAACCCGCGCAGACCGCCACCATCCAACGCCGCCGCAGCATGGCAAGACCCCCCAGGTCGGAACATGGCCCGGGCCCAAACGCCCGGTCCCGGTCAAGATCGGCCGCCGCTACGACCGTCCTTGACGGAAAAACCGTTGCGACCAGTGCCGACCGGGAGTGCACCGCCGGCTGTTCGCCCGGTCGCGGCCCTCAGGGCGCCTGCCACTCGGCCAGTTCCCGGTCCCATTCGTCGAGCAGAGGCCAGTGGGTCGCGCAGGTGCCGAAGTCGGCCAGCCGCAGGTAGCCCCGCAGCCGTTCGATCGTCGCCGCCAGCAGCCGGTCGTCCTTGCGGAAGATCGGCCCGTGGCTGGGGAGCAACCAGGCGACGTCGCTGCCGGCAATCTGCTCCAGGGAGCGGATGAAGGCTTCGATGTCGCTCCCATGGTGGGCGTCGATCGCCCCGACCGATCCGTCCCGGAAGATGTTGTCGCCCGAGAGCAGCAGGTCGCCGAGCCGCAGGGCCAGCTGACTGTCGGTGTGGCCGGGGGTGTGCCAGACCTCGAGGGTCCGTGTTCCCAGAGTGATCGTGTCGCCGTCGTCGACGGTCGTGTCGACCTTTACCGGCGGCATCGGCAGATGGACGTTTTGCGCGGCGATCTCGGCGAACGTCCGCACCCGGTCTCCCGACTCGAGCGTCTCCACCGCCGCGCGGTGGGCGATCACCGGCGCCTTGAGGATCGACCGGGCCTTGGCGAACCCCTGGATGTGGTCGACGTCGGCGTGGGTGGCGACCAGCCCGGAGCAGGCCGAGAGGGGAAAGTCGAGTTGGCGGATCATCTCTACGATCTCGTCCACCGTCTCCTCGTAGCCGACGTCGACCAGCAGCCATTCCCGTTCGTCGTGGACCAGATAGACGTTGCAGCCGATCCGCCACCCGGCCTGGTGGTTCATTTCGATCACGCCGGGAAACAGCGGACGGCGCTGGAGCATGGAACAAACGCGATGACGGGGATTTGCGGAACGGAAGCCGGTAAGGTCACACTGAATGACCGAGGCGACACGGGCGGCGGGGATGCCCACCGTCGGTCGCGGCAGGGCGGTCCGTGATCAGAGCTTCTCGACACCGCGCTGACCAGACGCGACCTCGGCGGTGTCCAGCATTCGGGTCGGCAGGCGTCGTTTGAGCGCGGACCTGCCAGGAAACTGGGAAAGTGTAGGAGGCGGGGCGGTGGCGGGCAACGACGTGGGGCGGACGGGGCCCCGGTGCCGTGGCACAAACGGGGGCCTGATGTCAGGACCGAACGACGCATCTCCCCCGCCGGCAGGGTCGCACGCAGCATGGGCCGGCATCGTCGTGCCGCTGGCGGCGGAAGTCGAGCGTTTGATCCCGCTGGCCGCGACGCTCGGGGTGGCCGATCCCGCCGCCTCCGCTTGGCACGGCCAGCTGTTCGGCAAGCTCGTGCCGCAACTCGCGCGCCCGCCGGTGCTGGTCGTCGCGGTCGGCGGCGGGACCAACACCGGCAAGAGCCTCGTGGTCAATTCGATCGCCGGTGCCGCCGTCAGCCGCTCCACTCCCGAAGCCGCCCGGACACGCCATCCGCTCGCCAGCCTCCCGGCCGGGATGGCGGCGACCGACGACATCGGCGGTCTGTTTCCCGGCTTCGTGCCGCGCCGGTGGGAGTCCGATGCCGATCCGATCACCGCATCCCGACTACCGGGCGAGGCCGAGGACATCCTCGTCTGGAAGGAAGACACCACCGGTCGTCAGCCTGCCGGCGTCGTGCTCCTCGACACGCCCGACATCGACGGCACGCTCCGCGACAACTGGCACCGTGCCGAGTTGGTCCGCAACGCCGCCGACGTGATCGTCGCGGTGCTCACGCAGCAGAAATACAACGACGCTGCGGTGCGCGACTTCTTCCGTCCCGCGGCGACCGCCGGCAAGACGCTGATCGTGGTTTTCAACATGGTCGATTGGCCCCGTCAGCGCGAGCGCATCGCCGGCTGGCTCGCGACGTTCCGCGCCGAGACGGGGAGCGACCCGATCGCCGTCTACGCCGCCCCCTACGACCCCGCCGCCGCCGACCGAAACGCGATCAGCTTTCATCCCCTGCCCGAGTGCACTTCCGGGGATGACCGAACTGCCCCGGAGCACCTCACGGGTACCGAGGTGATCGCCGCACTCGCCGCCGGCGACATCGACCGCATCAAGCTCAAGGCGCTGTCGGGGGCACTGGCCGTGGTCCTCGATCCGGTCGCGGGGGTCGAGGGGTGGCTCGAGGCATACTCGGCCAGTGCCCGGGCCTGGCAGGCGTCGCGGCAGCGTCTCGCCGATGCCGCCCACGTCGAGGTGACGCTTCCCCCGGCGCCGCGCGAGATCGTCTGGAACGAGATTTGGACGTGGCTCGAACCGCGCCGCAGCCGTTTCGACCTCGCCGTCAGCGGCGTCTACAGGCTCGCCGGTCGCGGAGTCGCCTCGGCGGCCCGCGGCATCGGGCTGCGGCGCGACTCCGCCGAGCGCCGCGAGGACTTCGCCGCCGAGGAACTGGCCGCGCTCAAGCGGGCGCTGGGTGGATTCGTCGAGCGGCTCGACGACGCCTGCCGCACCGACGAGCGCCTCGCCGGTGTCCTCGCACCACGGCTGGTGGGGGCCGACCGGACGGCCTGGTTCGCCGACCTTCAGGCCCGCCATGCGGCGCTGCCGGTGATCTCCGACGCCTACCGCGCGTTCGTCCGCGCCGAGCTCGACCGCTTCGCACGCGACAACCCCGCGACGGTCCGTTGGATCCTCGCGGCCCTCAATGCCGGAGCCGTGGCCCGGCCGGCGATCACCGTCGGCCTCGGGCTGGCGGGGGCCGCCGTCGTGCCCGCCGCGGCGGCGACCGCCGGGAGCCTGTCGACGCTGGTCCACACCGCCGGCGACGTCGTCGTCGGCACCGCGGCGACCCTCGCCGGTGAGGGGGCCCTCGGTTTGACGGCCGCCGGGCTCAAGCCGCTGGTCGAGCGTCTCTTCGCCGGCTGGTCGATGGAGCGCTCTGGCGTCCTCGCCGACAGCATCCACGACGTCGTCCTCGGCGACGTTCTGACCGAGCTCGACCGCCTCGCTTCGGCCGGATCCCGTCCCGAGCCGGAGCGGATCCGGCGCTTGCTCGCTGCCGCCCGGGAGTTGGCCTGACATGGCACGACCCGCCGACGACCCGATCGCCGCCCCGGGCACGGAGGTCGACTTCGCCGCCTTCGACGAGCTCGTGACCTCGATCCGCGCCTGGGTGGGGAGCTTTCCGGAATGGCCGCCGGCGCGCGGCGTGCAGGCCGCCTGGGACGGTGTCGAGCCGCGCCTCGACCGGGCACGGCGCGAGCTTTCGCGGCTCCTCGTCGTCGGAGTCGTCGGCGGCACTGGCACGGGCAAGAGCACGCTGGTCAACGCGCTGGCCGGCGGCGAGGTGAGCCCGGCCGGCGACGTCGCCCGTCCGACCACCGTGGCCCCGGTGGTCGTTGCGGCCCCGGACGTCGACGTCACGTGGCTCCCGCTCGAGGCGATCGGCGCCCGGGTCGTGCGCAGCACCGCACCGGCGGTCGCCAACGTGGTCCTCGTCGATTGTCCCGACCCCGACACGCAATCGTCGTCCCCTCCCGGTGCCGAGCCGCGCCCGAGCGACGGCAACCGCAACCGCGACCTGCTCGAGGCGATCCTCCCGGCCTGCGACGTTCTCCTCCTCGTGGCGACGGCGCAGAAGTACCGCTCGTGGATCGTCGCCCGCGAGGTGGTGGCGTTCGCGCCCGGCCGACCGTTGCTGTTCGTCCAGACCCATGCCCAGCGCGATCACGACATCCGTGCCGATTGGCAGCGGCAGCTCGAGGCCGAGGGCTTCACCGTGCCGCGCATCTTCCGCGTCGACGGAGTCGACGCGGCCCGGCGTGGCGCCGCGGGACTGGCACCGGAGCCGGGCTTCGCGGCCTTGGTGAGGGCGATCGACGAGGAGCTCGCCGGCCGCGCGGCGCGGCGCGTGCGCCGCACCGGCAGCCTCGACCTCGCCGGCTGGTTCCTCGGCGAATCGTCGCGGCTCCTCGACCCCTGCGGCGACGGCGTGGCGGCGCTGATGGCCGGCACGGCCGGGGAACGCGCCCGGCTCGAGCGGCGCCTGGCCGACGCGGTCGCCGTCCGTCTCCGCGCCGGCCGTTCCGGTTGGCAGCGCCTGCTGACCGGTGAATTGCTCGACCGCTGGAAGGGGGGGGCATTCGCGATCTTCCTCCACGCCGTGGCGGCGCTGGCCAATCTCTGGCCCCGCGGGCGCGGGGTCGGTGGCGGCGTCATCGGTCGGCTGCTCGCCGGCGAGACGCCCGTGCCGGTCACCGCCGGCCGGGCGTCGTGGCAGTACCTCCACGACCTGGGAATCACCGAGGCGGAGGTCGAGCAGTCGCGGAGCGTGCTTGCGGGCCTGGCGGCGCGGGCCCGGCTCCAGCCACCGCTGGTGGGGCGGGCCTGCCTCGACGAAGCCGCCGTCGAATCCACGGTGACGGCCCTGCTGGACCGGTCCGGCCTGTGGCTGGCCAGCGGCATCGACCGGCTTGTCGCCGAGCGGCGCGGCCGGCTCGACGGGCGCGCCGTGCGCTGGGGGTTCGAGATCCTGTTCTCCGGCCTGGCGGTCCTGATCCTCGTGCGTGAGGGTATCGACTTCTTCCACCGCCGGTTGTGGCTGGGGGAACAGGGCAACGGATCGGGATTCCTCCAGGAGGCGATCGTCTGGCTGGTGCTGTGGGGGCTGGCGTTGCGCTGGCTGCTCCTGGTGCGCCTCCGCGCCGGGCTCGACCACGACATCGAGCGGCTGGTGGCGGGGCTCGGCGACGCCCACCTCGTCGATCCCCTCCTCGCCGATTTCACGGCCGCCGGCGCACGGGCGGCCGGCTACCTCGCCGAGCAGCGGCGGCTCGCGGAACGATGCGCCACGCTGGCCGCGGCACTCGACGAACCCGCGGTGGGACTGGGGCGGCTGCGGAGCAGGGCACCATGAGCGCGGCGGCGCGGTGGAGGATGTCGGCCGGGCTCGCGCTCGCCGTGGTGGCGTGTGCCGGAGGCGCGGTGGCGGCCGAACTCGACGAGGTCCGTCGCCGTGGCGAGCTCGTGTGGGCCGCCGATCAGGAGGGAGGCGGGCCCCACGTCTTCCCCGCGGCCGACGATCCCCGCCGGCTGACCGGCTTCGAGGTCGAGTTGGCCGGCATGATCGCCGAACGTCTCGGCGTCAAGGCACGGTTCCAGCAGGGGGCTTGGGACCGCTTGCCGCTGCTGCTCGGCGGCGTCGCCGACTGCGTGATCAACGGCATCGAATCGACCCCGGTGCGGCGGCGTGACTACGGCTGCTCGCGCCCCTACTTCGCCTACGCCCTGCAGATCGTCGCCCGGCGCGACGGCGCACTCCTGACCCCGGAGATGCTGGTGGCCCCAGGGCCGCGCGGTCCATGGCAGGTCGGCGTGCTGTCGGCATCGGCCGCCGAGACCGAGATGCGTGGCCGGGATCCCGCGGCGGTGTTCGTCCGCTCGTTCGAAGGGACGCTCGATTCGCTCGAGCAGGTCCGGGGCGGCGTCCTCGACGCGGCCGTTCTCGACGACTGTATCTTCACCTTTTACGCCGACCGGTTCCCCGACTTGCGGATGGTCGGCCGCCCGTTCAACGGCGGCGTCTACACCGTGCTCACCGCCCGCGACACCCCCGCCCTCGGCGCGGCGATCGACGAGGCCCTGGGAACCCTGGTCGCCGACGGCAGCCTCGAGGCGCTGTACGACCGCTGGCACCTCGGCGGGCGGCAGCAGATGCTCCTCATCCGTGACTCCGCAGACGTCGCACCGGCGGCCGTGCCGGAGTTCCGCGACCTGCTGCGGCGCGTGGTGCCGACGCTGCTCCAGGGGGCGGGGATGACGATCCTCCTCGCGGTCGTGTCGTTTCCGCTGGCGATCGTCGTCGGGCTCATGGTCGCCATCTGCCGGCAGTACGGGCCGCGCTGGCTCGACAGGACGCTGTCGGTGTACGTCGAGATCCTCCGCGGCACGCCGTTGATGCTGCAGTTGTACGCGATCTTCTTCCTCCTCCCGCGGGTGCCGTGGATCGGTGTCCAGCTCCCGCCACTGGTCTCGGCCGTCCTCGGACTGGCGCTCAACTACTCGGCCTACGAGTCGGAGATCTACCGCGCCGGGCTCAAGGCGGTCCCGCTCGGCCAGTTCGAGGCGGCGCTGGCACTGGGGATGTCGCGCCTCCAGGCGCTGCGGCACGTGGTGGTACCGCAGGCGGCGCGGATCGCCCTGCCGCCGGTGACGAGCGACTTCATCGCGCTGTTCAAGGACACGAGCGTCTGCTCGGTGATCACCGTGATGGAGCTCACGAAACGCTACAACATCCTCTCGCTGACCACGGGGCGGTTCTTCGAGCTGGCTGCGGTGACCGCGATCCTCTACCTGGTGATGAGCTGGCCGCTGGCGCTGTGGGTCCGGCGCCTCGAGCGCCGGCTGGAGCCGCCGGGAACCGGCCCGGCAGGATGAGGCACGGCGCACCGTGATCGAAGTCGAAAACCTCTCCGCCGAGCGGTCGCGCCAGCCCGTCCTTCGCGACGTCAGCCTGTCGGTCGCGCCGGGAGCGGTGACGGTCCTGGTGGGACCGTCCGGTGGGGGCAAGAGCACGCTGCTGCGTTGCCTCACCGGGCTGGCCGAGTTCAGCGCGGGATCGGTGCTGATCGCGGGCCACCGGCTCGACGCCGGTCCCCAGCCGGTCGCCACCCTCCAGGCCGTGCGCCGTGACGTGGGGATGGTATTCCAGCAGTTCAACCTGTTTCCCCACCTCACCGCGCTCGACAACGTGATGCTCGCCCCCCGGGTGGTGCTGGGCCTTCTCCCGGCCGTCGCCCGGCGCCGGGCCACCGACCTGCTCGTGCGGGTCGGCCTCGAGGAGCATGCCGGCAAGCACCCATCCCAGCTCTCCGGTGGCCAACAACAGCGCGTGGCGATCGCGCGAGCGCTGGCGATGCAGCCGAAGGTGATGCTGTTCGACGAGCCGACCAGCTCCCTCGACCCGGCGATGACCGGCGAGGTGCTCGCGGTGGTCGCCGAGCTCGCCCGGTCGGGGCAGACGATGGTGATCGTCACCCACGACCACGGTTTCGCGCGCCGGGCCGCGACCGAGGTGGTGCAGCTCGCAGCGGGGCGCGTCGTCGCGCGCGGGGCGGCCGGCGACCTGCTCTGAGGCCGACCGGAAACGCCGGCGGATCAAAAAACAACTCCGCCCGGGACTTTCGTCCCGGGCGGAGCTCACTGGCCGGAGTCGGGCAATGGACTACCGAATCATCGACCTCGACAGATTCACTTCGCCGAAACGGTCCGGCTGACGGCGACGACCTTGCTCGTCTTCTTCGCAGCCGACGCATCGGGCGTCGAGGTCGCCGGAACCATCTGGCTCACCGCACCGCAGGCCGGCTCGCAGCAGCCGTTGCCGCCCGCACAGTCGGGCTCGGCACCGCAGCCCGGGTCGGAGTCGCAGCAGCTCGTGCAGCCGTGGTGACGCTTCTTCGCCGAGTGGATCGACTTGAGGAGGTCGAGGATCGGCGTCCCACGATGCTTCTTCTTCGCAACCACCGCACCGCAGCTCGGTTCGCAGCAGCCGTTGCCGGCACCGCAAGCGGGCTCGGCGCAGCCATTCCCGGCACCGCAGGCGGGCTCGCAACCGTTGCCGGCGCCGCAGGCGGGCTCGGCACAGCCATTCCCGGCACCGCAGGCGGGCTCACTGCAGCAGCTCGTGCAGCCGTGGTGCTTCCGCTTCAGCCCGTCGAACAGCCCCTTCAGGCCGCCGAACAGGTTGTGCTTCTTCTTGCCGCAACCACCCACCGCTCCGCAGCTCGGCTCGCAGCAGCCGTTGCCCACACCGGCGTCGCACGCCGGCTCGGAGCAGCCGTTGCCACCGTCGCAGCTCGGCTCCGCGCAACCCTTGCCATCGAGGCACCCGCCCCGACCGCCGAAGCATCCGCCGCCGCCGGCGCAGGTCGGCTCGCAGGCATCCGCACAGCCGTTGCCGGCGTCGCACGCGGGCTCGGTGCACGACGTGCAGCCCTTGTGGCCGAGCATCCGGTTGAGGATCTCGAAACCATAGGACTGGCTACAAACGGTGACGCTGAGGGCCAACGCACCGAGGAAAAACATACGCTTCATCGAGCCACATCTCCTTTGCTTGCGGATCACGCGAGAGTGCTTCGTCCCGTTCGCGAGGCGTGTCACCCCGAGGTTGTGATCCACGACCGCTCCGCGGCAGGCCTGTCGAGCCAGTCCGTGACTCGAATCGTTGCAGGTTGCTGCCGCCCCCTGGTTGCCCGACGGGCACAGTGATGCCCCGGGGGACAAAGGGGGTATCGGTCGACTGGGGAAACAGGCTTGAGCGGGCCCGAAGTATTTTTCGAGAAGCGACTTACGGTGCCTGTCAGGCAATCCATGCCGCTCGGCACGGTCGGGCAAGGTGCACCGCGCACCCCCTTGCCACCGTCTGGGTCGCGACGGCACCGACCGCGCCATCGGCCCAATGTGAAACGCAGCGCGGCGCTGCCGGTGAGCAGCGGCCGGCAGGGTCGCGGTGATTGACAGGGTCGCCATCGCCGGTAGAATCCGCTCGACGATCCGGGTGGCCTGCCGGCGCGCTGCGTCGGTGGGCAAACAGGGAACACCGGTGCGAATCCGGGACGGCCCCGCCGCTGTGATCGGGCGATGTTCGCCGGGCTCCGCCTGGCGGAAAGAGGATGCCGTCATCGATCCATTGCCGCTGCGGTCCGGGGTGAAAACCCCGGCAGACCGCGGAGGCGAGAAGGCCGACGGCAGCCGAGCCCGAGAGTCAGAAGACCTCCCCGGCATCATGGGTCGGACGGACCGCGAGGGCGGGACGGCCGGCACGGCCGCGACAGCGGTCGGTTCGATCGCGCGGTAGTCGGGTCTCAGGAGACGATGCGCCTTGCGGCGCGTCGCTTCGGTGGCTTGTCGCCGATGCAGCCGGCACACCGGAGTCAGCCGCTATGGATCCGTTCGTGCCGCGCGGGTGGCGACGGTCCGCCCCGCGCCCGACACGCGCGGGCATGACGCTCGTCGAGGTCCTTGTCGTCGTCGCGATCGTCGGGCTCCTCGTCGGCCTGCTCCTGCCGGCGGTGCAGGGCGCGCGCGAGGCGGGGCGGCGGACGGCCTGCGCCAACAATCTCCGCGGTCTCGGCCAGGCCGTCGCGGTGCACGAGTCGGCTCGCAAGCGCTTCCCGCTCGGCTGCCTGGAGTGCTCGACCAAGGCGCCGCGGAGGCAGCTCGCCTGGAACGTGTTCATCCTCCCGTATGTCGAGGAACCGGGCGCCGCCGCGGCATTCGACGTCGGTCGTTCCTACCGCGCCGCCGAGAACCTCCGCGCGGCGGCGACGGTGGTGCCGTTGTTCCTCTGCCCGAGCACCGCGCGCACTCGCCGTACCGGTCCGACCACCGGGGACCGCAACGGCAATGGCCGCTGGGATCCGGGCGACGGGCTCGCCTACACCGACTACGGCGGGATGTACGGTGTCGCCTATCCGGTGGCCCGGCCGTTGCCGGAACATGCCGGGATGATGCAGTACGAGCGCTCCACCGCCGCCGCCGACGTGGCCGACGGCCTCGCGCACACGGTGGTGGTCGCGGAATGCACGGGACGCGACGGGGCGCTCCAGTCGGAGTGGGCCAACGGGCAGAACATCTTCGACCAGTGGTGGAACAACCCGATCAACGCCAGCCAGAACAACGAGATCTGGAGCGACCATCCCACGGCGGCCGGGGTGGTGTTCGGCGACGGACACGTGGAGTTCGTCGCCGAATCGATCGAGCAGACGGTGCTGCTCGCCCTGCTGACCCGCGCGGCCGGGGATTGATGGGCAAGGCCGGTCCGTCACCGGCGCGGGAGCGTGATGCACGACAGGGAGGAAGCGATGACGATATCGGTTCGCGGGGTGATCGGCGTCGGCGTGCTGGCGATCGTGCTCGGCAGCGGGACGGGCCTGCTGCGGGCGGCCTCCGTCACCGTCGACGATTTCTCCGACATCGGTTTCTGGGCCGGCACCGGCGCCCACGAGGCTGCGCTCGTGCTTCAGTTCCCGACCGTCGCCGGCGGCACGACCCTCGAGCCGGCAGCGGTCGCCTGGGGTTACCGTTGGGACGGTGTCGCGACGTTCGAGTCGCTTTTGTTCGCTCTCGCCGGCCACATCGTCGGCGGGCCGGCCGCCGTGGCAGGTTCCGACCCACGGCTGGCGATCGACGTCAGCTACTTCGGCGCCGAGTTGGGTTACTTCGTCAACGAGATCGCCTACGACCAGACCGGCCTCGGGACCGGATGGTCGCCCGGCGTGCGGACCATCGGTCCCTACGATCCCGACACCGGCGAGTACCCGGCGCAGTACCAGCGCGACGACTCGGGTGGCGTCTGGACAACGGCACCATTCGACCTGTCGGCGGCGGGCATCTCCACCACGTTGCTGATTCCGGGGGGCTGGTACGCCTTCGTCCAGGCCGACGGCAGCGCCGCCACGCTGAGCCTGTCGCAGCCGGTGTCCCCCGTCCCTGAGCCGTCGGCGATCGCCTTGGCCGGCGGTGGTGCCATCGCCGCCTGGGCCGTAGCCGCCCGGCGGCGGAAACGAGGATGACGAGCCACGCCCCCTCGCGCGAGACCGTCCTCGACCACAACGCGCGGGCCTGGGATCGGCTCGCGATCGGCGGCGCGGCCTTGGCCAGGCCCGCGGTCGACGAGGCGTTCGCCGACCCGGCGGCGTGGCTGGCCAGCGGCGCCGGCGGTCGCCGCTGGCTGCCGGAATCGCTCGCCGGTCTCGAGGTCCTCTGCCTGGCGGCGGGAGGGGGCAAACACGGTCCGCTGTACGCGGCGGCCGGCGCCCGGGTGACGGTCGTCGATCTGTCGCCGGCGATGCTCGAACTCGACCGCCAGGTCGCGCGGGAGCGGCGCGTCGCGCTCGATCTGGTGGCGACGTCGATGGACGACCTGGGCATGTTCCGCGCCGGGCGCTTCGATCTGGTGGTCCACCCGGTGAGCACCTGCTATCTCCCCGACGTGACGCGGCTGTTCACGGCGATTGCCAGGGTGACGCGCCCGGGGGGGCGCTACGTCAGCCAGCACAAGTCCCCGGCGAGCCTGCAGGCGGGGCTGCGCCCCGGCAGCGGCGGGCTTTACGAGCTTACCCAGCCGCTCGATTCGCCCGCCGCACTGCCCGCCGCCGAGCCGTCGCGTCTCCGCGAACCGGGGACGCTCGAGTTCGCCCATTCCCTCGACGCCCTGCTCGGCGGCATCTGCCGGGCCGGGTTCGTCATCGAAGATGTCCACGAGCCCGCCCATGCCGATGCCGCGGCACCGCCGGGCGCGTTCGGCCACCGGGCGGGCTATCTGCCCCCCTACCTCCGCATCCTCGCCCGCCGTGGCGGATCCGCCGGCGGTATCGTCGTCGCGTGAGCGGGCCGAGGCGCGCCGCTACACTGCCGTGACCACTCCCCCGGAGCCCCGCCGTGCGCTGCCTCACCGTCGTGCTCACCGTCCGCGACGCCGCCGACGAGCCCCAGGTCCGCACGCTGCTCGGCGAGGCACTGCGGGCAAGCCGCACCGAGCCGGGGTGCCTGCGGTTCGACGTCTACCAGTCGGAGACGGAGCCGCGCCGGTTCACGCTCGTCGAGCACTGGGAATCGGACGCCGCCCTCGACGCCCACCGCTGTGGGAAAGCCTACACGACGATCTACAAGCCCCGGATCATGCCGCTGGTCGACCGCGACGGCCATCCGTCGACGCTCCTCGACTGACCGCCGCCGCCAGCCGGAACCGTCGCCGTGATCCTGCTCATCGACAACTACGACTCGTTCACCTGGAACCTCGTCCAGCGGCTCGGTGAGGTTGCCCCGGCGCTGCCGGTCGAGGTCCACCGCAACGATCGGATCGACTGCGCGATGATCGCCCGGCTCGCCCCGAGCCATCTGGTGATCTCGCCGGGGCCGTGCACGCCCGACGAGGCGGGAATCTCCTGCGACGCGGTCCGCCGGTTCGCAGGGAGGATGCCGATCCTCGGCGTCTGCCTCGGTCACCAGGCGATCGGGCAGGTGTTCGGTGGGCGGATCGTCCGCGCCGGCCGGCTGATGCACGGCAAGGTCGATCGCATCGAGCACGCCGGCCGCGGGCTGTTCGCCGGTCTCGCCAGCCCGATCGAGGCGACGCGTTACCACAGCCTGGTGATCGATCCTCCGTCGCTCCCCCGCGACTTCGAGGTCGACGCCTGGTCGACGGCGCCCGACGGCGCGCGGGAGATCATGGCGATCCGCCACCGTTCGCTGCCGGTGTACGGCGTCCAGTTCCACCCCGAGAGCTTCCTCACGCCCTCCGGCCACGACATCCTCCGCGGGTTTCTCGCCACCGCGGGTGCCGTGCCGGGCGTAACGCCGGCCTGACCCGAGTGGAGAGGCCCGTGATCGATCTGGCGGAGGCGATCGGGCTGGTCGAGGCGGCGGCGCGGCCGCTGGGGCCGCGCCGCGTGGCGCTGGCATCCGCCGACGGCCTCCGCCTCGCCGCGGCGATCGCCGCCGACGGTGATTCGCCGCCGTGGGACAGGGCGATGATGGACGGGTTCGCGGTCCGCGACGGCGACATCGTTCCTGACGGAGTGACCGAGCTCGACGTCGTGGTCGATCTCGCCGCCGGCGACGTCACGGCGCTGCCGATCCCCCCGGGATGCTGTGCGCGGATCATGACCGGCGCGCCGCTCCCCGCCGGTGCCGACGCCGTGGTCCCCGTCGAGTGTGCCCTCGACGGCACCGCCGGCACCCACGCTGGCGGCCGGGTCCGGCTCCGCGACGGGCGCTACCGCGCCGGTCAGCATGTGGCGCGGCGTGGGACGGCGTTCCGCCGCGGCGCGGTCGTGCTGCCGGAGGGCACGGTGTTGACTCCGGCGGCGATCGGGCTGGCGGTCGAGGCCGGGGCGACGCATGTCGTCGTCGCCGCACCGCCGCGCGTGGCGATCCTGGCCACGGGGAGCGAGCTGGTCCCCCCCGACTCGATCCCGGCCCACGGCCAGACGCGCAATTCCAACGGTCCGATGATCGCGGCGGTGGTCCGTGCCGCAGGGGGCGAGGCGGTGGCGCTGGGAAGCGTCGGCGATCGCCCTGAGGCTCTCCGCGCGGCGGTCACCATGGGGCTGGCGGCCGACATCCTCGTGCTCTCCGGCGGCGTCTCGGCCGGCGACCTCGACCTCGTGCCGGTGGCGTTCGCCGCCTGCGGCGTCGCGGAGGTGTTCCACAAGGTGCGGATGAAACCGGGGAAGCCGGTCTGGTTCGGCAGGCGCCCGCGTGGCGACGGACAGACGCTCGTCTTCGGCTTGCCCGGCAATCCCGCCAGCAGCCTGGTGTGCTTCGAGCTGTTCGTGCGACCGGCGTTGGCGATCCTCCGCGGGCTCGCCCCGCGGCAGTGGCACCTGCCGCGCGTCCGCGGCGTCCTGTCGGCGGCGGCGCGCGGGGCGGGCGACCGGCCCGTCTACGCCCCCTGCCGACTTCATGCCTCGGGCACCGGGTATGCCGTCGAACCGCTCGCCTGGAGCGGTTCATCGGACCTGGTGGGACTGGCGGTGGCGGAGGGGCTCATGGTCCTGCCCGCGGGGAGTGGCACGCTCCCGGCAGGGACCGAGGTCGAGGTGGTGATCCGAACGGGGGACGGTGGGTGAACGATGCCGGGAGACCGGCGTGGCCAGCGGAGGCAGGGCGATGCGACGACGGGACACTGGTCGGTGGGCGGCGGTCGGCCGGGCGATCCTGGCCTGGTCGGCGATCGGGGCGGTGGCGGCCGCGGAGGAGAAGGGGATGCGCGTCGGGATCATCGGGCTCGATACGTCGCACGCAACCGCGTTCACCAAGCTGCTCAACACCCCCGACGATCCGCAGCACGTCCCCGGGGGGCGCGTCGTCGTCGCCTGCCCGCGCGGCAGCGCCGACATCGGGTCGAGCGTGAAGCGGATCCCGGAATACACCGCCACCGTCCGCGGGCTGGGTGTCGAGATCATCGACGACGTCGCGGCCGTCGTCGAGCGCTGCGACGCCGTCCTCCTCGAGACCAACGACGGCCGCCCGCACCTCGAGCAGGCCCTTCCGGTGATCCGCGCGGGCAAGCGGCTGTTCATCGACAAGCCGGTGGCCGGGTCGCTGGCCGACGCCGTCGCCATCTACCGGGCGGCGGGCCGCGCCGGAGTGCCGGTGTTCAGTGCCTCGGCGCTGCGCTTCGGCACGGCCAGCCAGGCGGTGCGCGGCGGTTTGATCGGTGCGGTGACCGGGTGCGACACCTTCTCCCCCTGTAGCCTCGAGGCGACCCATCCCCGGCTCTTCTGGTACGGCATCCACGGCTGCGAGTCGCTGTTCACCGTGATGGGGCGCGGATGCCAGACCGTCGTCGGCGTGCACTCGGCCGACCACGATGCGGCGACGGGGCTGTGGGACGACGGCCGGATCGGCACGTTCCGTGGCATCCGCCGCGGCTCGGCCGGCTATGGCGGCACCGCCTTCGGAATGAAAGGCAGCACACCGGTCGGGGCGTTCGACGGCTACCGTCCGCTGCTGGTGGCGATCATGGAGTTCTTCGCCAGCGGCGTGCCTCCGGTCGACCCGGCCGAGACGCTCGAGCTCTACGCCTTCATGGCCGCCGCCGAACGCAGCGCCGCCGAAGGGCGCGCCGTGCGGATCGCCGACGTGCTCGCCGAGGCCGAGGCGGCGGCGACGGCGCGGCTGGAGGCGCTCGGCGCGGGCCCGCGCTGAGCGGCCCGTCGCCCCACGCACGCGCCGCGTGCCGGGGGCGATCGGGGCTTCAACCGGGGAGGCTGCGGTGGAAGTGGACGTGCTTCCAGCCGTTCGCGCCCCGCTGCCAGACCCGCGTTTCCTCAACGGCCGTGGTCACGGGGCGGCCGGCGTCGTCGAGCTTCTGCGTGAGGCGGACGTAACTGACCACCGCGGCGTCGGCGGACAGGAAGCGAACGTGCGGCGCGGCGAGCGTCGTCGTCAACGCCGCGGCGGTGGGGCGTCCGGCGCCGAGCTTGAAATAGTGCTCGTGGAACGGCAGTCCCTCGACGAGATGGCCGCGGGCCTCCGGCTCGAAGCAGGTGACGTCGTCGGCGACGAGTGCCCGGTAGGCCTGCCAGTCGCCGGACGTGATCGCGGCGAGGAGCCGGCGGGAGAGGTCGAGCAATTCGGCGGCGGCTTCGGGCATCGGGGATCTCTCCGGGGACAGGGGCGGATCAGCCGACGACGAGCCCGAGGGCGACGAGCTTGGCGAGGCACTCGTCACGCTCCCGGCAGCGCTCGAGGGACGCCCACGAGGGATCCTGCGCGGCGAGGAAGTCAGCATGGCTCGCCGGCAGCCGTCCGGCGAGGCGGCGGATGACCTCCTGGTCGAGCCGCGTGAGCCGCAGGGCCTCGAGGCGGTAGTCGCAAAACGCCTCCCAGCAGAGGGGAAACAGCGGTGCCACGATCTCGCGGCCGATCGTCTCGGCGTAGCGGCGGATCTCCAGCTGGGCGTGCGGATCCATCCGCAGGGCGAGGAAGTGGAGGAGGTTGTGGAGGTCGATCTTCCAGTAGGCCTCGGTGTAGGTCGAGAGCGGAAGGTCCTTGCGCGCCTGTTCGCGGGCGATGCCGGCGTCGAGCCGTTCCTGGTAGACGCGCCGCGCGGCGGCCTGCAATTCCTCCTCGGCCCGCGACAGCCGGGCGCCGACGTCGGGCGTCGTGGGATCGCCGGAGCCCTGCCGGTTGCCGGTGGCCTGGAGCCGCCACTGGTCGGAGGCCGTCGCCTGGGCGGAGTCGATCGCCAATGAGTAGCGGGTCGAGTACTCGTTGACGTTGGCGGTCCGGTGGCGGATCCACTGCCGCCAGCAATCCATCGGCACGCGGACGAGGAGCTTCACCTCCGCCATCTCGAACGGCGTCGTGTGCGCGTGGCGGAGCAGGTAGCGGATCAGCTGGCGGTCGTCGCTGACCCGGCGCGTGCCCTCGCCGTAGCTGACGCGTGCCGCCTGGACGACGGCGGCGTCGTCACCCATGCAGTCGACGAGCGCCACGAAGCCGTCGTCGAGGACGGGGAACTTCCGCCAGCGGAGCGCGGCGATGCGGTCGGCCTGCGGGGAGGGCGGGGACTGCGGTTCGTTCACGGCCGATTCCGGGAGCGGGTGTCAGGCTCGCTTGGCTTGGCGCGGCGCGGGGGCCTTGCCGCCGCAGTCAGGCTGGGACCCGCGTGCCGCGGGCGGAGTCCCGGGTTCGCGGGCCAGCAGCTCCTCCAGCAGCGTGGCGAGCAGCCGGGCGTCGTCGGCAGCGGTGATGTGGTCGATCCGGGCCCGCGGCACGCCGAGCTTATCGAGGGCCGTGCCGATCGAGGCCCACAGCTTCTGCCGCTTCTTCCCCTCGGCGAGGTACAGGTCGGTGACCTGCTCGCCGATCCGCTGGAGCAGGGCGGTGTCGAGATTGGCGTAGTAATTGCGGACGATCGACTGTTGGTAGCGGGTCAGGTCGGCCATGGCGGTCCCGGTAAAGTGCGGCTGGTTGCTCGGTGGCGCGGCGGCTACAGTATCGTCTGACCACCCGGTCCCCATTCGAGAGTTTTCCATGCCGACGATCACCTTTGCCAGCGAAAAGGCGGCCGACAAGCGGGAGATCCAGGTCGCCGACGGCGCGAACCTGCGGCAGGAGGCCCTCCGAGCCGGGGTCCAGCTCTATCCCGGCATCCACCAGGTGGCCAATTGCCACGGACTGGGGAGCTGCGGCAGCTGCCGGGTGCTGATCACCAAGGGGATGGAAAACACGAGTCCGAAGGGGATCCTCGAATCGGCCCGGCTGGCGGTCTCGCTGGCCTACGTCGGCAACGAGTCGACGATGCGTCTGGCATGCCAGACCCGGGTCCACGGGGACGTGACCGTGGTCACCTGCCCACCTTTCAACCTGTTCGGCGACAACTTCTTCAGTTGAAGCCGGTGGGGTGCGGGCGTGCCGTGGCCTCGGCCCGACCGTGGGATTCGATCCCGAACGGAGATGCCGCCGTGCGGGAGGTGATCGCGATCGTCCGGCCGATCGTCGCCGAGCGGGTCCTCGAGGCCCTGCGGTTGGCGCCGCTCGAGGCCTTCAGCGTGCGCGAGGTCAAGGGGTACGGCCGGCAAAAGAGCTATCTCGACCGCTACGGCGACAGCGACTACGCCCGGGCGTTCCTCCCCAAGGTCGAGATCCAGGTGTGGGTCGACGACGCCCGGGTCGAGGAAGTGGTGGAGCGGATCGCGACTGCCGCCCGGACCGGACGGATGGGGGACGGAAAGATCTTCGTGCTCCCGGCGCTCGATCGCTCGGCCGAAGGATGAGGCTCGGCGGCGAGAGCCGGCACGGGGTGGATCCTGGTCTTCGGGGAACCAGCGGCGGCCGCTACACTTGCCGCACGCTTCCCACGTTGCCCCGGCGGAACATCCCATGCCATCGGCAAAAACTCCCAGTCTGGTCGTGATCGCCGCGCTGGTGCTGGCTGCGGCGTCCCACGCACAGTCGATCGAGCAGACCGATCCGACGTTCGAGCGGCTCGCTCGCGATGCGGCCTTCGCCGGGGGCAGTTTCCGGCCACCGTCGGACGCCGCCCTCGACTCGGCCGCCGCGAGCCTGCGCACGGCCCTGGTCCCGCTCGACCGTCTCCTGGCGCGGAGCAAGAGCGGTGCCGACTGGCGCCGCTACCTCGACTGGCCGGCGCTCACCGAGCAGGCGTCGGGCGGCGTGGCCGCCGATCCGAAGGTGCTCCGTCGCCTCCAGAAGCTCCTCGATGCCACCGAGACCGGGCTCGACATGCCCCAGTTCGTCGCCGTCCGCCGGGCCGTCACACGCTACGCGGAGGCCGCCGACGCCGCCCGGGGCAGCGGCGGATTCAATCGCTTCTCGCGCCGTCTCGACGACCTCGCCTCGGCGCTGCTGTCGGCCTCGGCGACGGGGCGCGGAGAGGCGCTGGCCGAGGTGCCGACGATCCTCGAGCGCCTCTCCGAATCGGGGCAGGCCGGCGGGCTCGTGGCCGGGGTCCGCGGGGCGCTGGCGCGGCCCAACATCGAATTGGAGATCCACGAGAGGCTCGTGGCTCCGATGGTGAACCGCCCGATCGACCAGGTCGCACCGGTCGATGACGTCGTCCTCGGCACGCGGATCCGCGGCAGCGGCCGCACCACCGGCGCGGTCCGGCTCGACTTCGTCCCCGCGCCCGACCGGGCGGTGTTCGACCTCGTGTTCGACGCGACCAACATTTCGACCACGCGCGGCACGCAGGGGCCGGTCACGGTCCACAGCCGCGGCGTGACGCAACTCTGTGCCCGGCGCCGGATCACGCTCGACGGCGAGAACGTCGCGGCATCTCCCGTGCAGGCGACCGCGTCCACCGACTCGCAGACCACCGGGATGGCGATTTCGGCGCGGTTCGGCCGGCGGATCATTCAGCGGATCGCCAATCGCAAGGTCGCCGAGAGCCGCCCGCAGGCCGAGGCCGTGGCGGAAAGCAAGGCGCGGGCTCGGGTCAGCGAGCAATTCGCCGAGCAGACCGAACCGGCCGTGCAGCAGATCCGGCAGCAGCTCCGCGACCGGCTTCGCGGTCCGCTCCAGGCCCGTGGTCTGTATCCCGAGATGGTCCATCTTCATACCACCGATGAAGCCCTGCGGGTCGTGGCCCGCAAGGCCCTCCCCCGGCAGCTCGCGGCCCACACGTCCGCACCTGCCGCCCAGGCGGGCAACGTGATCACCGCCCGCGTCCACGAATCGGCCGTCAACAACATCCTCGAGGAGAAGCTCGGCGGCCGGGTCTTCACCCGGGCCGACGTCGAGCGGATCGCCCGTGAGAACGACGCGAAGATGCCCGACTCTTTGGAGAACGAGGCCGACGACAAGGCCTGGGCGATCACGTTCGCCAAGCAGCGGCCGGTAGCCGTGACCGCCGACGACGGCCGGGTGAAGCTCACCGTCCGCGGCGACAAATTCGTCGCCGGCGATCGCTCGTTCGACGCGATGGACATCTGGGCCACCTACCGGATCGAGTCGACTCCGTGGGGCCAGCGGCTGGTGCGCGACGGCGACGTGCAGATCTATCCGCCCGGGTTCAAGCCGGGGGGGGCCGAGAAACTGACCAACAAGGAGACGGCCCTCCGGCGGATTCTCCAAAAGCGGTTCGACAAGCTGTTCAAGTCGGAGATCGAGATCCCCGACCTGCCGCTCCAGGGGGAGCTGGCCGCGTCCGGCCCGTTGCCGATGAATCAGCTCGCCAGCCGTCGTGACGGCTGGGTCGTGGCCGGTTGGCGGCGGGTCGATCCGGTGAGCCGCTCGGCGCCGACGATGGTCCCCGGGACGATCATCGAGGAGCGCGTGATCCACGAGGGGCTGCCCGTGGAGTCGGCTCCCGGCGAGATCGTCTTCCCGGCCGCGGCGGTGACGGATCCCCGCGTCTTCGCGACGACCAGCGGTGGCTGACGAGCGGCCATCACGGTTCGCGCGCCCGTGTCAGGGCTGGGCCACGGGCACGGTCCCGACGGCCGGCTCATACGGGCGGATCCAAATCGAGCGGAACTGCACCGGGTTGCCGTGATCCTGGATCGACAGTGGCAGAGCGTCGGGGTGGGCCAAGTACATGGGCGGATCGGCCCAGCCGGTGGTGCCGAGGATCACGGTGTCGGCGTGGATCGCAACGCCGTTGTGGATCACGCTCACCCGCCCTGGCGTTTCGAGAGCGCCGTCGGCGGTGAACCGCGGCCGTGTGAAGAGAATGTCGAACGACTGCCACTCGCCCGGGCGGCGGCTGGCGTTGACCGCCGGCGGCTGCTGCTTGTAGAGGGCGCCGCACTGGCCGTCCGGGTAGGTGAGGGGAGCCTCGGTGCCGTCGGCGAACGAATCGAGGATCTGGATCTCGTAGCGCCCCATCAGGTAGACGCCCGAATTGCCGCGCCCCTGCCCCGAGCCCGTCGCCGGGGAGGGGGTGCGGAACTCGACGTGCAGATGGCAGTCGCCGAACGAACCGCTCGTCGTGATCGAGCCCCCCTTCACCGTGGCGATCCCGTCGGCCACGGTCCATGACGGTGGGCCCTCGAAGGCGGTCAGGTCACGGCCGTCGAACAGGACGACCGCGTCGGCCGGGATCGGGGCCGGTTTCTCCGGTGCCGGGCCAGGATCGACGACCGGCGGGCGCGGCCACTCCACCGCGGTCTTCCACTCCCCGCTGGCCTTCTTCTCGCCGATCAGGAGCGGACGCCGCCGGCGGAGCGAGTCGGTGATCTTCGCGGCCTGCGCCTCGGCCTCGGCCACCGGCAGCCCGGCCTGGATCCCGGGGCGCAGGTGCCCGGCGGCCCCGACGTAGGCCTGCCGCAGGAGGCGCATCCGCGCGAGGCAGTCGGGCATGAACGGTCGCAGCGACACCGGCTCGGCCTCCGCCGCCGTCCGCTCGTCGCCGATCCCGACGAGGACTGCCCGGCAGATCGTCCACTGGCCTGCCTCGTCGGGATGGACCGCGTCGGGCTGGAACGTGAACGCAGGGTCTTTCGTACGGCGCTCGGCGAGCCACGTCCGCATCGGCCCGTGGACGTCGATCACCGCCCAGCCGTCGGCCCGCCTGCCCAGCAGCCACTCGGAATAGGCGGCGAGCACGGCGTCGTAGTCGACGTCGCCGGCCGGATGGCGCTGGCCGGGACGGCCGTCGTAGACCGGCGGCGTGAGGTGGATGATCCGCGCCCCGGCGGCCTCGACGGCGGCGTGGAGTTTCTCGATCCCGGCGCGGAAGGCGGCGAACCTGGCCTCGTCGAGTGGCTCGTAGATGCCGCAGTTCATCCCGTAGCAGGCGATCACCAGGTCGGGGCGCACCAGTCGCAGCACGCGGTCGAGGCGCTCGTGGACGTCGGGACGGGGGAACTTGCCGCCGGCGTGGCCATCCTCGGAGAGGCCGCTGCAGGTCTCGCTCGGCAGGCCGCAGTTGACGACCGTCGCCGTCGATCCGCGCGCCTCGAGCCACGCCGCCAGGCCGGCGACCCAGCCGCCGTCGAACGTGATGCTGTCGCCGAGCACGCAGATCCGCCGCGCCCCCTCCAGCGCCTCGCGCGCGGCCGTCGGCGGGGCGGGGTCGGCGGCCGGGAGCGGTGGAGCCACCGCGGCCATGGCGGCTGCCACCACGAGCGAAGACAGCACCCGCCCCGGCAAGGAGGGAACGCGGTCGCAGCGCGGCATCGGAAAACCCTCGGGGGTTGCCGGCCCGTCGAACGCCGGCGGTCGATCCGGCGGTGGCTGGCGGAGGAGAGTCAGCGGCCTTCCGGCTTCGCCCCCTCGCGGATCGCGAACAGATGGCTCTTGTTGGCGATGTACAGCGTGTCGCCGATCGCGATCGGCGTCGAGTAGACGCTGTTTCCCATGTTGACCTCGGACAGCAGGTTCTTCTCGCGGGTCAACTCGAACACCGAGATGTCGCCGTCCTCGTCGCCGATGTAGACCTTGCCGTCGGCGATCAGCGGCGAGCCCCAACTGGCCGCGAGCATGTCGTGGGTCCACAGCGGCTTGCCGGTCTTCAGGTCGAGGCAGTGGAACAGGCCGCTGAAGTCGGCGACGAACAGCATCCCGTCGGCGATCGCCACCGTGCCGCAGGTGCGGTGCATCGTCTCCTCGAAGCCGAGCTTGCCGTTGCCGTCGGCGTCGAAGCCGGGGTAGTGCCAGACCGCGGCCGAGTTGGGATTGGGGCGGGCCACCTCCCCCTCTTCCTTGATGATCGCCTGGTTGCGGCGGTGGGGCAGGGGAGTGTTGGGGTCCTTGAGGCTGACGGCCAGTTCGGGGCTGGTGTCGCCGCGCTTCGTCGGATCGATGCACCACAGGTGACCGACGCCCTCGCCGTGTTCGGGATCCTCGCCGACGGCGACGTAGACGAGGCCGTCGTGGACCACCGGCGTGCCGATGATGTGGTTGCGGTCGGCGCGGCCGCCGAGCACGTACTTCGACTCCTTGGGGTTGCAGTCGAACTTCCACAGCAGCTTCGCCTTGCCGCCGTTGCCGCGGGCGTCGAATCCATACACCCAGCCGTCGCCGCCGCCGAAGATCACCTGCGGCACGCCGCCGAGCTCGCCGTACGACGGGCTCGACCACTGGCCGTGGAGGACGTTGGCGCCGGGGGTGCCGTCGGCCCAGAGGAGCTTGCCGTCGCGCTTGTCGAGGCAGAGGAAGCTCGGCGCGGCGGCGTTGGGGAGGTTGATGTGCCCTTCGTCGACGCCGTTGGAGGTGGTGACGAACAGCAGATCGCCGACGGCCGTCACGCTGCACGAGCACATGTTGTGCTGCGAGACGCCGAGCTCCTTCATCATGTCGAGCACCCAGACGACGTCGGCCTCCTCGGAGGCCTGGACCTTCTCGGCGGTGAACGGGCCGTCGTTCTCGCCGTCGCGGAACCCTTCGGTGTCGAGGCACTTCACCTCGCCGCGGCTGGTGACGTACCACGCCCGGTCCCCCTCGACCAGCGGCGAGCAGCAGATCCCCTGCAGCGGCCAGTCGTGGACGCGCCCGGTGGGGAGCTTCTCGCTCGAGTCCTGCCAGAGGAACGAGCCGTCACGGTCGTCGAAGCAGAGCAGGCAGCCGAGGTCGACGCTCGCCGGGTAGCGCTGCACCCAGCCCTTGCCGTTGTTGGTGCCGACGTACACCTTCCCGCCGGCGACGACCGGGTTGCCGTAGGTTTGGCTGCCGAGCTGCGCGACCCAGGCGACGTTGCGGCTCGTCGCGGGCTTCCACGCGCCGGTGTCGGCGTCGAATTGACCCGGATCCCACTCGATCGGCAGGCCCTTCGCGGCGGCGACGTTGTTGCGGGCAGGCGACCCGCCCCACTGGTTCCAGTCTGGCCGCGCCTTGCCGCCGTCGGCGCCCCACGCCGACGCGCCGAGCGCCGCTGCCAGCAGGCTCGCCAGCCACCCGGCCCGAACCCACGGCGACCGTCCTGCGCCCCTGCCCGTCGTCCGCCGGGTGTGATCGCTCATCGCTTCGTCTCCTCGCTGTCCCGGCACGGACCCAACCGGGTCCCGTGCGCTCGATTCGTTTCCGTTCGCCGCCCGATCGCCACGAACGGGCCGCGCTCGGCGGTGGGCATCGGAAGTCGCCGATCCTCCGCCCGTCATTCTCCCCCTGCCGCCGCAGCCGCAGTTCCCGCCAGGCTCTCGACGACGACATTGTCGATGAAGATCTCGGAATCCTTCGAATTGCCGAAGAATCCCGGGCTCCCCTGGAGGTTGCCCGCCTCGTGGACAGCCTCGATCGTCCACGCCGCCGGCTCCGGCTCGCCCCGTGGCCAGACCTTGCCGCGGAGGCGTGCCGCGCTGCCTTCCGTCCGCGCCTCGAAGATCACCGAATACCAGCGGCCGGCCTCCCAGGCGAAGGGAATCGTCTTGGCGAAGTGCGTCGCGACCTGCGGCGGCCACGTGCGGATCTGGAGTTGCTGGCTGGCCCCCATCAGGTCGAGCGTGTAACGCTGCGCGATCAGGCCCATGTCGGGCATCCGCGCCTTCTCGAGGGCGGCAGGGTTCCCGAACGCCTTGGCGAAGGCGTCGGCATCGCTCGTCGCGGCCACCGGCGTGGCGGGGTCGCCGGGTTTGCCGACGCCGCTCTCCGCCGCCCGGAGATCGGCGCGGATCCGGTAGTCGTGGAGCGTGATCGGCCCGATCCAGCCCTGGCTGCGCGTGCCCTTGGGAATCGTCGTGATCTTGACGAGGCACTTCGAGCCGTCCACCTCGCGGACGACGTGGCGGTAGCGCATCCCGATCCAGGGGAGCGGGGGCTCGCCGCGCGGCGGTCCACCCGTGGGGGGAGCGGCGAGCGCGACGTCGTCGAAGTCGAAACGCCACGGGAGCGGCGGCATCGACCGGATCCGCGACCGACCCGTCAGCTTGCCGACGGTGGCGGTGACGATGGCGGCCGAATGCCGACCTGGCGGAGCGGTGAACGTGCCGTCGGCGGCGACCGTGCCGGAGGTGGTCGCGAACTCCGCCGGTGTGGTGCGGACGAACCGTCCGGCCGCGTCGAACAGGCGGGCTTCGAGATTCAGTTTCTCACCGGCGGCGATCTGCGCTTCGGCGGGCACGACCTGGACCCAGGCCGGCTCCCCCGCGCCGCTCGAGGTCGCACGGGCGACGCGCTCCGCCATCGTCTCCACGGCGCTGGTGGACGGTGCCGGCGCGTCGGCACGGCCGAGGCACACCAGCCGCTCGCCGGTCGTCAGGTAGATCCGGCCGTTCCAGGCGATCGGCGAGGCGGTGACCTCGTCGGATTCCGGGAGGCGCATCCGGTTGACGAACTTGATCCCCTCGGCGGTCGGCTCGAGCACGTGCCAGCCCCCCGTGGAGCAGACATACAGCTTGCCGTCGGCGACCAGTGGGCTGCCGCGGACGATCGTCCCGAGGAGTTTCTGCGGTTTGCCGACCGGCTCTTCGGTCGCTTTGTCGAAGGCATAGACCTTGGCCCCGTCGTCGATGAAGTAGACGCGGTTCCCGAGGATCACGGGCATCGCCCGGCCGTCCATCACCCCCTTCTTCTGCCACTTCACGGCCACTGTGGTGATGTCGGTGTTCGGGGCGGGGGGACCGGCGCCCGCGGCGGGCGCGGCGGCCGAAGGCGCCGCCGGTGGCGGCACGGCGCCGCCATCGAACGCCGTCACCGACCCCATCGTCGTGTTGTCGAGGTTCTCCTCGGCCTGCGCCATGTAGATCGTCGTGCCGTCGACGAGCGGCGGGACGTTGAGCCCGCGCCGCGACAGCCGCAGGTTCCACACGGCCCGGCCGGTGCGCGGCTGGAAATTCCAGACGCTGCCGTCGCTCGATCCGAAGACGAGGGCGGCCTGGCCGCCGAACTCGGCGATCTGCGGCGTGGAGTAGGTCGTGTCTTCGGGGAGCTCCTTGGTGCCGTTCATCCAGCGGACCGTGCCGGTGGCGGCGTCGAGCCCGAGGAAACGATGTGCCGGACGGGCCGTGTCGCCCCAGCCGGTGACGACGGCACTGGCGATCACGAGGTCCTCGAAGACGACGGGGATGTTGGTCCGGCCGCCGTACGTCGAGAGGAACCCGAACTCCTCGTGGAGCGACCGGCGCCATATGGTCTTCCCGGTTTCGGCGTCGATCGCCGAGAAGGCACCGCAGACGCCGTGGGCGAAGATCGTCTTCGACTTCGGATCGGCGACCACGGCCGACCAGCCGACGCGCTCGCTGGGCACGTCGGAGAGGTAGACGTTGAAGACGTTCTCCCAGAGTTTCTTCCCCGTCATGGCGTCGAGGCACAGCACCTTCTCCGCCTCCTCGGCGGTTCCGGGGCGGTGGCGGACGAGCGTGTACAGCCGGCCGTCGAGGATCACGGGGGTCGAGATGCCGCCCCCCTCGGGGGTCGACCAGAGGACGTTCGTCCCGTTCTCGAGGTCGAACGAGTCGACGTAGCCGGTTCCCGGAGCGTGCCGGTCGGCTGCCGGACCGCGCCAGTCAGGCCACTGATCGGCCCCCGCGCGGGGGAACGCCCCGGCAGTCACGGCCATCGCACAGGCCAGGATCACGGCACCACTGTGCCGCGCCGTCGAACACGCCATCGGACCCTCCGCTCGTTCCGGGGTCGGGTGAGGACCGGCTCACTTCACCAGACCGGCCGCCTTCAGTTGGTCCTGCAAGGTCGGGCTGACGATCCCCCGTGCGCCGCGTCCTTGGAGCAGCCGGTCGGCCGTGTCGGCCCGGATGCTCTCGATATCGGCTTCCCACCAGCGCCGGCGCTCCGCAGCGTCGGGGACCGTGAATGGCCTCACGATCCGCATCCCCACCCCCAGCGCCGGTTCCTCGGTGTACCACCAGGGGCTTTTGGGGAGATTGGGATCGACTTCCTTCCAGGCCGTGTCCTCGCTACCGCGCCGTGCAGCGCTGCGGCAGCGCTGCGGCTCGTCGTAGTAGGAACCGCCGCGAACGACGCGCGGTGAGAGGTGCGTCGGCCACACGATGGCCGCCATCGCCACCACCGGCTGCGGCAGTGCGGCCTGTCGTGCGTAGCCGTCGGGCAGGAGCTCGTCGATCACCCATTCGCCGACGTTGCCGTGCATGTCGTGGAATCCCCAGGCGTTGGGTTTCTTGGCCCCCACCTCGTGGGTCGTGTCGTCGGCGTTGCCCGCGTGCCAGGCGATCGCGTCGAACTCCTCGGCCGGGGCGGAAAACGGCGTCGCCGTTCCGGCCCGGCACGCGTATTCCCACTCCGCCTCGGTGGGCAACCGGTGGAACCGTCCCGTCAGTCCGCTGAGCCACTTCGTGTACTGCCGCGCGGCGAATTGGGTCATCGTCGCGGCGGGGAGGAGCGGCTCTTCGCCATGGGTGAACGTCGTGGTCGGGTCGTACAGGTTGCTCGGGGCGGTGACCGCGTCGGCTTCGTTGGCGGCGGTCACCGGATTGATCCGCGCCGACTCCATCGCCTTGAAGAGATCGCAGGCGGCCATGTACGCCTTGTATTCAGCCCAGGTGACCTCGCACCGCCCCATCCAGTACGGTTCGACGCGGATCTCGTGGATCGGACCTTCTTCGGGGCCGTGTCCCTCCTCGTCGGCCGGGCTTCCCCTGCGGAACGTGCCTCCGGCGACCGGCAGCATCCGGAAGGTCACGCCGGTGCCCGGGATCGTCTCGTCGTAGGCCACCATCCACCCCCCGGGCACGCGCACGGCCGCGTCGTCGCCAGACGGTTTCTCGTCGCCGGCGACGAATCCGGGAGTGACCGGATCGGCTGCGACCCCGGCCGGGCCGGTGGCGAGGAGCACGAGGTATGGCAGGGCCAGCCATGCCGCCCGGCGACAGGCCGGGCAGCGGCGGAGATCAACGGCGGGGGAAAACCGATGCATGAGGTGGGCAATGGGTTTGGTGGACGGAACTCGCAGTGTACCCTGCGGGAAAACCCCCTGCCCACCTCCGCGCGACGAGTCCGCACCCGTGGCCAACCCCAAACCCACCCGGCCGAACCAGGGCCGCAAGACGCCCCCGGCCGACCCGAAGCCGGCGGAGCGGGTCGTCGCGGAAAACCGCAAGGCGCGTCACGAATACGAGGTCATCGACACGCTCGAATGCGGCATCGCGCTTGTCGGAAGCGAAGTCAAGAGCCTGCGTGCGGGGCGGATGTCACTCGACGAGGCCTACGGCCGCGTCGACGGCCGCGAGGTTTGGTTGCTCGGCTGCGACATCCCGGAATACGAGAAGGCCAATCGGCTCAACCACGTTCCGAAGCGACCGCGGAAACTGCTGCTCCACCGGCGGGAGATCGTCCGCTTCGCCGGCCAGGCACTCGAGAAGGGGCTGACGCTCGTGCCCTTGAAGATGTACTTCAAGGACGGTCGCGTGAAGGTGCTGATGGGGATCGGCCGCGGGCGGAAGCTCCACGACAAACGCGAGAAGCTCAAGGCGGCGACCGCCAAACGCGACATCGATGCGGCCCTGCGGCGCGACCGGAGGGGATGACACCCGCTGTCGGGACGTGCCGAACCCGACAGTCGCGCCGGCTTTCCGGATCAGGCGGGAATGCCGCCGGACCGGGGGGTGACGGCGTCAGTCGGTTTGGCCGATCAACGCCACGCCGGCGAACTCGGTGGAATCCTCAGGATGCCACAGCGGCATACCGCGCTGGATCCGGTCGGCGAGGATGTCGAGCTTTTGCTTCGACCCCGCTGGCGCCCGGGTGGGGGTGAACTCGGCCGTCGGCTGAGGCTCGAAGTTCTCGTCGTGTCCGTAGAGCTCGATGATCTCAAACACGTTGCGGATCCGGGCCATCGAAGAAAGCGACTCCATGCTGGTTGTGTGGGTTGGCGACTTCGCGCACCGGCGTCGCCACGGCTCCTGCGAGCGGCCGACACCGGCCTGACGACGCTTGGATCCCGGACGGATCCTGAACGCCACGGCAACCGGTGCAGACGCAGATACGCGACGGGCGGTGCGACCACCGCTTGCGGCGCAGACACTGCAAAACCGTTCGCCACAGACGCGATCCGGAGGGATCGACGCGGCGAGGTTCACCATCGTCTCCGCCGTATTATGGAAGCGTTCGTGGCGGAGTCAAATAATCCGCGCGCGAACTGTTTTCGCCGTGCGCGGCACATCGGGGATGCGACGTCGCGCTGATCGACATGGTCGGATCGACGCAGTCAACGAGCGTCGTGTTCACGGCACCAGGCGATCTTTTCCGCCGTCGTCGTCGGCTTCGGTCCGGATGCGGCAGCGGGGCGTGCCGTTTTCGGCGCGGGAGCCGGCGGTTCTGGTGGCGCCGCATCGTCGCCGGCGTCTTCACGCGCTACCGTCTGCGGGACATCGTCCGCGGCCGGCGCCGTGGGAGCTGCCGACGCCTTGCCGCCACGCGCCTTGGCGAGGATCTCCGCGGTCGAGAGTTTTTCCTTCGCTGCGGAGGCCGGGACCGGTTTCCCGGTCGATGGCGATGCAGGCGCGGGCCCCGTACCCTTCGCCCGCGCGGCGGCGAGGATGTCGGCGGTCGACGGGCGGTTGCCGGCCGGCTTCGCCACGGCCGGCTTCGCTGCCTTCTCCGCGGGGGCTGCCGCCTTCGGGGCTGCCGCGCGGGGGGCGGCAGGCTTGGCGGCTTTCTCAACCGCCGGCTTCGGCTCCGGCTTGGGCACGATCCGCAGGCACGACGGGTCGATGTCGTACCAGGCGACGTTGTTGAACTGGTCGAACTCGACCAGGCAGCGACCGTTCATGTTCACGGTCTTCACCAGTCCCGTCGCTGCCGCGAACCGGGCCAGTTCCGGCACGCTGCCGTCGACGACGACGTAGCGATCGGTCCACTCGGACTTCAGCCGCTCGATCCGGGCGAACATGGGGCAGCCTGAAATCGGGAGGAGGCAGGAAAATCGTCATGAATGTGCCTCAATCCCCAGGGCCGTGCAAGCGGGCGCGGCGGGCCAACTGCCCAGGACGGCACCGGAGACGATCGCGATTCCACCCGGACCGATCCGGTAGCGCCAGATGACCGTGCAGGGGGGCTCCGGCACGTCTTCGGCGGCCGCAGCGACGAGCACCAGGCCGGCGGTCGGATGGGCAGGCCGTGGCGGCTGACCGCCAGCACCGCGCTCGAACCCGGGACCACGGTCCCGTGCGACGCGGGCGTAGGCCGACCCGAGGCCAGGCCAGGGGCGCGAGAGCCGGCAGGCGACCTCGAAGCACAGCGTTGCCCGGTCGGCTGGGTCGACGGTGACCGCCAGGGAGCAGTGTCCGCTTCCGGCGTGGCCGACGCCGACCAGCGCCGGCGGTTTCCCCCCGTCGCCGACGAGCATCACGTCGGTGATCACGGGGGGGACGCTTCCGGCCGGGCCCTGGTCTCCCTCCAGCGACTGCCAGTCGCCGGGATCGCCGTCGATGGACACCCGGTGGGCCCAGCGGTCACCGGCGCGTGTGAACGTCGCGCTGGCGCCGGCGGCATGGATCACGATCGACCCGCGCGCCCCTCCGCGTCGTGAACGATCCCCGGGTGAACCCGCCGCTGTGCCGTCGCTCATCGCGCGCGCCTCCCGCTGGCAGCCCGTGGAAAACGTGATCGGCCGCCGGATGCGGCCGCCGGCGACCCGGAAAACCCTTGGCGTTTCCCGCGGTCGCCGGAGTGGACAAAGGCCAGGGATGGCTGTGTCCACGGACAGCCAGCGCGGCGAAGGCACCGCACGGCCGGGGGCCCCGTGTCGGGCGACCGCTCCGGGGCGCGGGTGCCGGGATCCCACGCCGCCAGGCTACAGTCGGGGGGCGTTCGGCAGCGCGGCGTCATCCCGGGCACGGGACAACGGACCGGTTCCGCCGCACGCACCCCGACCATGGACCGGACGATGGAACCGCGCCGCTCTCTCGGCTGGCCGATCTTGCTCGGGGTCGTGCTCGTCGGGTCGATCATCGCGCTGGGTGTCGGCTGGGTGCTGGTGAGCATCGCCGCCGCGCTCGGCTCGAAGAACGCCGCCTTCTACTGGGCGATCCTCGGCGTCGGCGTGGCGCTGCTGGTGCTCGTCCTGGTGGGTGTGATCGTCTACGCCTTCCTGACCGTCAAGGCGATCGCGCTGTCGCAGCGGCAGAGCAATTTCATCGACAGCGTCACGCACGAACTGAAAAGCCCGCTGGCCTCCCTCAAACTCTATCTCCAAACCCTCACCCGGCGGCCGGTGTCGGCCGAGCAGCAGGCCGACTTCCACCGCTTCATGCTCGAGGACGTCGAACGCCTCGACACCCTCATCGACCACCTCCTCGACGCGGCCAAGACGCTCCAGCGGCGCGGACCTCGTGGCGGGGAGACGACCGCGCTCGAACCGGTGCTCGTGCAGGCGCGCGACGCCGTCGCCAAACGCTATTCGATCGGGACCGACACGATCCCGATCGGGGCGCTCGACACCGGGGGCGTGCTTGCCGACGCGCTGCGCGTCCGGGGGCGGCCGGCCGATCTCGAGATCCTGTTCCGCAACCTCATCGACAATGCCGTGAAATACTCGTTGCCGACACCCGACGTGCGCGTCGAGGCGGGGGCCGCGACCGGGGGAGGCGTCGTGGTCCGCGTCCTCGACAGCGGTCCCGGCATCCCCGCCCCGGAGCGGCGCAACGTCTTCCGGCGCTTCGTCCGGCTGGGGAGCGAGCTCGAGCGATCGACGCCGGGCACGGGGCTGGGGCTGTCGCTGGTGCAGTCGATCGTCCGCCACCTCCGCGGCCGTGTCACGGTGCGCGACCGGGCGCCGGCGACCGGCACGGTGATCGAGGTCCGGCTCCCCGGTGTCCGCCGCTGATCGGCCCCTCACCGCACGGCCGTCTTTTCGCGGCGCCGATCACGATCCTTGCGGCGCCGGCGCCGGTGCCGTATTCGTGCTCTCCATGGCCGCTCCATCTCCTCCGTCCGGTCCACCGCCGGATCACGTGCCGCTGCGACGCGTGCTGGTCAGTGTCTTCGACAAGACGGGCATCGATCGCCTCGGCCGGGGGCTGGCCGGCGCCGGGGTCGAGGTGCTGAGCACCGGGGGCACCGCCCGGGCGCTGGCCGCGCAGGGGCTCGCGGTGCGCGACGTCTCGGCGTTCACCGGTTTTCCGGAGATCCTCGACGGCCGGGTGAAGACCCTCCACCCGCGGATCTTCGCCGGGCTCCTCTGCCGTGCCGATCGCGCCGACGACCTGTCGACGCTCGCCGAGCACGGCATCGGCACGATCGATGCCGTCGTCGTGAATCTCTACCCGTTCTCGTCGGTCGCCTCGCGTCCCGATTGCCGGGCCGAGGAAGCGATCGAATTGATCGACATCGGCGGTCCGAGCCTCGTCCGCGCCGCGGCGAAGAACCATGCGTTCACGGCGGTGATCACCGATCCGGAACAGTACGACGATCTGCTCGCGGCGCTGGCGGCGGGAAGCACGACGCTCGTCCAGCGGCGGCTGTGGGCGGCCCGCGCCTTCGAGCGGACCGCCGCCTACGACACGCAGATCGCCTCGTGGATGGCGACTCACGCCGGTCTGGTCACTCCCGCCACGCCGGCCGCGGCGACGGCCGTGCCCGACGACGAAGCACCGCTGCCGGCGCGGCTGTCGCTGGAGCTGGAGCGTCGTCTGCCGCTGCGCTACGGCGAGAACCCCCACCAGGCGGCGACGCTGTTCGCCCCCGTCGGCACCAGGGCCGGGTTGGCCGGCCTCCGCCAACTCCACGGCAAGGAGCTGTCGTACAACAACCTCCTCGATCTCGACGCCGCGACGCGGCTGGCCGGGCTTTTGCCGGCGGCGGCGGCGGTGATCATCAAGCACACCAATCCCTGCGGGGCCGCCACCGCGGCGACGGTGGCCGGGGCGTTGGAGGAGGCGCTGGCCGCCGATCCGGTCAGCGCCTACGGCTCGATCCTCGCGGTCAACCGGCCGTTCGACGACGAGGCGGCCCGTGTGCTCACCAAACCGGGACTGTTCGTCGAGGCGATCGCCGCCCCGGCGTTCTCCCCCGGGGCCCTCACGCTCCTCTCCACCGTGCCGAGCTGGAAGGCGTCGGTGCGGCTCGTCGAGGTCCCCTCGGGCGATCCCTGGGAGGCGACGGCGGGGCTGGAGCTGCGTTCCATCGCCGGTGGCCTTCTCGCCCAGCGCCCCGACGACCGCTGCGACGACCCGGCGGCCTGGCGGGTGGCGACGCGTTCCGCCCCGCCGGCGGCCCTGACGCCGCTCCTCGACTTCGCATTCACGATCGTGCGGCGGCTTTCGAGCAACGCGATCGCCGTCTGCCGCGGAGTGGCCGGCTCGCCGGCCGCCGGCGCCACGCTCATCGGGGCCGGTGTCGGGCAGACGGCACGCGTCGATGCGGTGCGGTTGGCGCTGGCCAAGGCGGGCCCCCGGGCCCGCGGCGCGGTGCTCGCCTCCGACGCCTTCTTCCCGTTCGCCGACTCGATCGAGCCGATCGCCGCAGCGGGGATCGCGGCGATCATCCAGCCCGGTGGGTCGAAACGGGACCCCGAGGTGATCGCCGCGGCCGAGGCGGCCGGAATCCCGATGGTCTTCTCTTCGCACCGCCATTTCCGGCACTGACGAAAGCGCGACCGGAGCCATGCCGTCGATCCTCGACGCGATCGTCGCCCGGAAGCAGGACGAGGTCCGCGCGGCACGGCAGCGCGTGTCCCTCGTCGACCTCGAACGGGCCGCCGCCAGTGCATCGCCGCCGCGCGATTTCTTCGCCGCCGTGACCGCGCCGGGTGCGGTTCGGTTGATCGCCGAGTTCAAACGCCGCAGCCCGTCGGCCGGGCCGATCCGCCCCGGCGCCGAGGTGGCGAGGGTCGTCAGCGCCTACGCCGCGGCCGGGGCCGCCGCCCTCTCGATCCTCACCGACGGACCCGGCTTCGGTGGCGACCTCGCCGACCTGGCCGTTGCCCGGGAAGCGGTCCCGCTTCCGCTGCTCCGCAAGGAGTTCGTGATCGACGCGTATCAGGTCGTCGAGGCTCGTGCCGCCGGCGCCGACGCGGTCCTGCTGATCGCCGAGTGTCTCGACGACTGCCGGCTGCGGAGCCTGTACCGCCTGATCCTCGACCTGGGAATGACGCCGCTGGTGGAGCTGCACGACGCGGCCAACCTGCCGCGCGTGGTCGACACCGGCGCGACGCTGATCGGTGTCAACAACCGCGATTTGCGCACGATGACCACCGATCTCGACCACGTCCTCCGCCTCCGGCACCGGGTGCCCGAGGCATGCGCCCTGGTCGCGGAGAGCGGAATCCGGACCCCGGCCGACGTCGCCCGTCTCGCCGCGGAAGGAATCGACGCGATGCTCGTCGGCGAGTCGCTGCTGGCCAGCCCCGACCCGGGGGCCGCCGCGGCGCGGCTGGTGGCGGCCGCCAGCCACGGCTGAGCCGCCACGGCGGTGCCGCTCACGCCGCGCCGCCCGCCTTCGCACCGGCAGCGATCGTCCCGCGCTTCGCCGTCGCCGGTCGGCCGAGCAGAAACAGGACACGATTCATGGCGCTGCTCCTCAGGAATGACGCCTCTCGGTTCAGCAGCTTCCGTGCCGGACCGTGACCCGTCTCGTGGCGCTGTCCACAAGGCCGGGAAATGGTCGGGTCACCGGCCTCGCGCGGGAGCCGCTGCCCGAGGCATGGGCAATGGCTGCCGCCGGCCTCAGCAGGGCTCGGCACCCGCTGCGGTGCCCGCCCGCTCCGGTGAACGATCGCCGACGAAGCGGTAGCCGGTGCCGCGGACGGAGAGAAAATGGACCGGCTTCGACGGATCGGCCTCGAACGCCTGGCGGAGGTTGAACACGAACGTGTCGACCGTCCGGGTCGCCGGGGGACGGGCGAGCCCCCAGACCTTCGTCAGCAGCTCCTCGCGCGACACGACCGAGCCCTCGTGTTCGACGAAGTAGCGGAGAAGTTTCATCTCCAGGTTCGTCAGCCGGACCGGCTGATCACGGAGCCGGGCCTCGAACGTGTCGAAGTTCACCTCGGCGTCGCCGAACCGGTAGCGGCTGCCGCGACCGCCCGGCTCGCCGACCGCCGCCGCCCTCACCACGCGCCCGCGGCGGGCCAGCAGGCTGCGGACGATCGACAGCAATTCGTCGAGGTCGAACGGCTTCTGCAGGTACACGTCGGCTCCGGCGTCGAAGCCGCGGATCCGATCCTCGACGAGCGTCCGCGCCGTGAGCATCACGACCGGCAAGGCATGCCCACGCTCGCGGAGCGCTTCACAGACCGCGTAGCCGCTCATTCCCGGCAGCATCAGGTCGAGGACCACCAGATCGACCGGCGGATCCTCCCGGCCGACCGTCTCCAGCGCCGTCTGCCCGTCGCCGACGGCCGTGACCCGCAGGCCTTCCGCCTCGAGGTTGAACTTGATCCCGATCGCGAGGTGCTCCTCGTCCTCGACGACGAGGATGTGCGGCAGCGATGTGGACATGGGAAGGGACACGGCGGGTGCACCGCTCACGGCGTTCGGCCATGCCGCCCGATCAGCGCGCCAGCGCCGGCCGGCCGCGGGGCACGCGCGCGAAGCCGTGGTCGACGAACCACAGCCAGGCGTCGGTCACCGTGGCCTCGAACGGTCGGAACGAGTATCCCAGTTCGCTGCGGGCCCGGGCCGACGAAAAATGGTGGGGGAGGGCAGCCATCGCCGTCGCCGCAGAGTTCACCGGGAGCTCGTGACGCGTGAACAGGCTCGCCAGGTCGCCGCACCATCCGGCGGCCCGGAGCAGCGTCTGGGGAGCGGTGCCGAGCGGCTGCATCCGTCCGGCGATCCGGGCGAACGTCCGCCATGCCTCGAGGTATGACAGTCCGTGGCCACCGAGGATGTAGCGGCGTCCACGGCAGCCCCGCTCGGCCGCCGCGAGGGCCCCCGCGGCGACGTCGCGGACGTCGACGAAATCGTTCCCGCCCGGCGGTGCCAGCACGCCGCGCCCCTGGCCGACCTCGAGGAGCATCCGACCGCTGGACGGTTTCCAGTCCCAGGGCCCGAGCATGTAGGTCGGGTTGACGATCACGGCGTCGAGTCCGCGCTCCACCTCGGCGACCACCGCCGCCTCGGCCTCGCGCTTCGTGATCACGTAGGGGCACTCGGGCATCAGCCCGGGGGGCGTGTCCTCGTCGGCCGCATCGCCGTCGGAGCGGAGACCGATGGCGTCGACGCTCGACACGTGGACCAGCCGGGCGCCGGCGTCCCGGGCGGCGCGGGCCACCCGGGCGGTGCCGCCGACGTTGGTCGCGTGCATCGCGTCGAAGTGCCGCCAGCCGCAGTGGACGTGTGCGGCGGAGTGGAACACCGCCCGGCAACCGTCGAGCGCCGCTCCCAGGGCAGCGCCGTCGGCGAGGTCGGCCACGACCGCTTCGACCGGCAGGCCGGCGAGCGTGCGCGAGGCCGCCGTGGCGGAGCGGACGACGGCCCGCACCCTCCAGCCGCGGTCGACCAGCAGGCGGACGAGGTTGTTGCCGAGCAGCCCCGTCGCCCCGGTGACGGCCGCCACGGGCGACGAGCGCGGGACCGGCTCCATGTCCGGCGTGGTAAGGGGGGCGGACCGGGAGGACGTAACGGTGGGGACGGGTGGCATGGTGGATCGCCCTCGAGCCTGTCGAAGACCAAGCTGGGCCGACGCGATCCATCGATCGGCACCGCCCTCAAGTGTAGTTCGGGCGGCCAGTGCCCCGTACTTTCGCTCCCCTGGGTCGGGGACGCGATTGACGGGTTCGGCGGACGCCGCGGAAGATGCCGTTTGTGGGGTTGGAAACCGCCGCAGCGGCGGCATTTGCGCCTTCCCGGCCCCCTGCGGCCGGGTGCCGGGGGCGGCTTCGAGGCCGGGGCACCCATGGGAACGAGGCTGGGGACAAGGAGGGCCTGGTGAGCGGTGCCGACGTCAGAGTCGAGCCGGTGGAGTCGTGGTCGCAGCGGCGGCGGTTCATCCGGCTCCCGTGGCGGATCTACGCCGACGACCCGTGCTGGATCCCCCCCCTGGTCCACTCGCAGGAGGAGCTGCTCAATTTCCGGCCCCACCCTTTCTACGAGCGGTCACGGACACGTTCGTTTCTGGCCGTCCGTGGCGGGAGGGACGTGGGGAGAATCACGGCGTTGGTCAACGCCGGACACGTCGAACGGTATGGCGAACAGCGAGGGTTTTTCGGGTTCTTCGAATGTGACGACGACCCCGCCGCCGCCCGGGCCCTGTTCGGTGCGGCGCGCGACTGGCTCCACGGCGAGGGGATGACCGCCATCCGCGGGCCGACCAATCCGTCGCTCAATTACGAATGCGGCTTGTTGATCGAGGGGTTCGACACGCCGCCGTTCTTCATGATGACCCATGCCCGCCCCTGGTACGGGGCGCTCGTCGAGGCGAACGGCTTCGGCAAGGTCGAGGACCTGTACGCCTTCTGGGGCGCGACCTCGATGCTCGACACGCTCGACTCCAAGCTCGGCGTGATGGTGCAGGGAGTGAAGGAGCGGTTCGGCGTCTCCGTCCGGCCGCTCGACCGGCGGCGGTTTGCGGCCGAAGTGCGGATGTTCCTCGACATCTACAACTCCAGCCTCGGCGGCACCTGGGGATTCGTGCCGTTGACCGACGGCGAGGTCCGCCACATGGCGGCGAGCCTCGAGCACCTGATCGTGCCGGAGTTGGCGCTCGTCGCCGAGGTCGACGGCAAGCCGATCGGGGCGGTCTTCTGCCTGCTCGACTACAACCCGCGGATCAAGGCGATCAACGGCCGGCTGTTGCCGTTCGGCTTCCTCCGGCTGCTGTGGAACAAGCGCGCCATCAAGCGGATGCGCGCGATCAGCACCAACGTGATCCCCGAGTACCAGGCGTGGGGTGTCGGGTTGGTGCTCCTGGCGGCGCTCGTTCCCCAGGTGCGGCAGTGGGGGATCGAAGAGGTGGAGTTCTCGTGGGTGCTCGAGAGCAACCACCTCTCGAAGCGGTCGCTGGAACGCGGGGGCGCCCTCGTGACGAAGAAGTACCGGATCTACCAAGACGATCCGCCGCAGGCCTGAGCCCTCGCGCCGCGACGAGGAGGGGGGACCCCGTCAGCGGTCGGTGAACGGCTTGTCGCCGAACGCCGCGCGCGGCGGATCGGCGGTGTCGCCGAGGTCGTGGCGGAGCCGGTCGAGTTCGGCCCGCAGATCGCGGAGCCGGTCGGCGTAGGCCGGGTCGTCGTGGAAGCTCCGCGTCTCGAGCGGGTCGGCCTCGCGGTCGAGGAGCTCCCAGTCGTCGACGTCCGGCCCGTAGTAGTGGACGAGCTTGTAGCGGTCGGTGACGACGCCCCGGTGCGGCCGCACCCGGTGTGGCACCGGGTACTCGTAATAGTGGTAATAGAGGCTCGTCCGCCAGTCGTCGGGTGAGTAGCCCGCCAGCAGCGGCTGCAGGGCGCGACCCTGCAGCCCATCCGGCACCGGCACCCGCGCCAGCGCGAGGAACGTGGGGGCAAAATCGACCAGCGACACGATCCGCGCGCAGCTGCTCCCCGGCTCGGTCAGCCCCGGCCAGCGGACGATCAGCGGTGTGCGCAGCGACTCCTCGAAGATCCAGCGCTTGTCGAACCAGCCGTGCTCGCCGAGGAAAAAGCCCTGGTCGCTCGACAGGATCACGACCGTCTCGTCGGCGATTCCCTCGGCCTCCAGCGCGTCGAGCATCCGGCCGACCGCATCGTCGACGGCCTTCACGCAGGCCAGGTAGTCGTGCATGTAGCGCTGGTAGCGCCAGCGGACGAGGTCGCGGCCGGAGGGCCGTGCCGCCCGGAAGGCGTCGTTGCGCGGGGCGTAGTAGGCGTTCCAGGTCACCAGTTCCCCGGGCGTGATTCCCGGCGGCGGGCGGAGCTTGGCGTCGAGCTCGGTGAATGTCCGGTCGAGCCCCATGTCGTGATCGCTCACCGCCCGGCTCCGGCCGGCGTAGTCGTCGAACAGCGTCGCCGGCTCGGGGTGGACGCGGTCGCCGTCCCAGCCCAGATGGCGCAGCGGCGGCGACCATTCCCGGTGCGGCGCCTTGTGCTGGCTCATGAGGAGGAAGGGCTTCGTCCGGTCGCGGTTGGCGAGCCAGGCGATCGACAGGTCGGTGATCACGTCGGTGACGTACCCGCGGTGCTGGGTCTTGCCTGCCGCGGTGAGCATCGGCGGGTTGTAGTAGATCCCCTGTCCCAGGAGGATCTCCCAATGGTCGAAGCCGGTCGGTTCGCTGACCAGATGCCATTTGCCGATCAGCGCCGTCTGGTAGCCGGCATTCTGGAGGAGCTTGGGAAACGTCGTCTGCGCGCCGTCGAACCGGCAGTTGCTGTTGTTGTAGAAGCCGTTGGCGTGCGAGTACTTGCCGGTGAGGATCGTCGCCCGGCTCGGGCCGCAGATCGAGTTGGTCACCAGGCAGCGGTCGAACCGCATCCCGTCCTTCGCGAGGCGGTCGATGGAGGGCGTGTCGAGCAGGCGGCGGCTGTCGCCGTAGCAGGACAGCGCCTGGCAGGTGAGGTCGTCGCAGAAGATGAGAAGGATGTTGGGCTCGCGCGCCGCGGCCACGGTCGGCGACAGGGCGACGAAGGCCATGGCGACCAGCTGCCGCCACCGCCACCCGGCACGCGAGCGGGGAGCGGCGGTGACGTGCGGCGACGCCGACGGCCGAGTGGACATTGTCACGATGTGCCTCGTGCCTGGTGGTTTCGAGTGCTGGAAGCATAGGCCAACGTCCGCCGTCGGGCCACGCTCCACGGGCGCGTCGTCACGCCTCGGGAACGGGTCGCGTTCGCGATCGCATGGCGCCGCGGGTACGATGCCGCGACGCTTCCGTCCACCTCTTGGGCACGAGGTCGTCCATGACCGTCACGGTTAACCGCTCCCCCCGCGTGATCATGGAGGGAATCGCGGTCGCTGCCGTGGTGGTGGCGTGTGTCGCCGGGCCGCTCGCCATCGGCGGGGCACCGGGGTGGGCACGCCTCGCGCTCGATGCCCTCGTCGCCCTCGCGACGCTCGCCTGGGCCCTCTCGGCACGGCGGTCGCCATGGCTGCTCGCCCTGCCCATGGTGGCGTTGGCGATCGGCTTCCTCCAGCTCGTCCCCCTTCCCGACGGCCTGCTCCTCGGAATCGCCCCGGTGTCGGCGGGGCGCTGGAAGGTCGCGCTCGACGGGATCCCCGGGGTGAGTGGTCGGATCGCGGTCGATCCGCATGCCGCCGCGCTGTCGCTGCGGCAGTTGTTCTTCGGGCTGGGGCTCGTCGCGGTCGTCGCCGATCTTGGGCGCGTGCCGCGGTGGCGGCGCTGGATAGCGGGGGCGCTGGCAGTGGCGGCGGTCGTGATCCTGGCGACGGGACTCGCCTTTCCGGTGAAGAAACAGCAGGGAGTGGCCAGGCTCCTGGGCATCTATCCGCTGTCCGGGCCGCTCGATTTCTGGCGCAGCCCGGTGGTCGAGCCGGTGGCCAGCGCCGCGATCGCCTATCCGCTGCAGATCACCGCCGCCGGGCGGCGTTACGAGGTCGACGAATGGGTCACCGGCGACGGCTTCGGCTCGTACGTCGACACCAACAAGTTCGCCGGCGGCGTCTATCTCACGCTTCCCGTGGCGTGCGGAGTGTGGCTCGCGGCGTCGGTGCGCTGGTTACCGGGGGCGGTCGGGGCGGCGGTGCGGTTCGGCGTCGCCGTCGCGGCGCTGCTCGGCGGCGTCTGGGTGACGGGCCGGATGGCCGGGTCCCGGGCCGGGACGGCGGCCCTGGCATTCGCGCTGCTGGTGCTCGTGGCGGGCGCGGTGCGGGTGAAGTGGCTGCGGTGGGCGGCAGGAGGGCTGGTCGCCGGTGCGGCGGTACTGTTGCTGACGGCGCTGCTGGTCCTGCACGGTCCGCTGCGCGGGCTCGAGCGCGCCGTTCCCGATCGCTTCGAACCGACGATCGCCAAACTGCTCTCCGACGGCCGTGTCGAGGCGGCGCGCGTCGCCAACCGGATGTTCCGTGCGGCCCCGCTGCTGGGCACCGGCCTGGGCAGCTATCGGGGATTGTTCGTGCAACTTGTCCGCGACTCGAGAGTTCATTTCGCCTTCGCCCACGACGACGTCGACCAGTGGCTCGCCGAGACCGGGCTGGTCGGCCTTGCCGCCGAGATCGGGCTGTGCGTCGCGATCGGCATGGCGTGGTGGCGGTGGCGGAAACGGGTCGCTGCCGAGGACTGGGGTGTGACGGCCGGGGTGTTCGCGGCCCTGGCGGGATTGGCCGTGCACTCGTTCTTCGATTGGAACCTCCACCTTCCCGCAAACGCCTTCCTCGCCGCCGTCCTCGTCGGCTCGGCGCTGTCGGCGGTTCCCGCCGTGGCGGCTCGAAACGGCGAGGGCCGCGAGGCCACTGCCGGTGGGCGATCCGCCACGATCCTCGCCGGGCTCCTCTGCCTGGCGACGGTGACCGGCGTGGGGCTCGTGTCCCGTGACGTCGGTTCGCAACGCTCCGCACGGCAACTCCGCGAGGCCCTGGTAGCCGTGCGGCGGGCGGCCCAGGCCAAACCCCCGGAGCCGCTTCCGCGGGAGACGCTCGAGGCGGCGCTCGTGGCCGGCGCCGCCGCCCGCCGCCTCGATCCGGGCAATCCCACGCTCCCGCTCCTCGAGGGGCAAGTCTTGCTGCACCTCGCCGACGGGGCCGACCCCGCCGCTGCGGCGGGCTTGCTCGAACGCGCCGACGAGTCGTTTCGCCAAGCCCGTCGCCGGTCGGCGGTCTGTCAGGGGTTGCCTGAGCCTGTGCCGCCGGTTCGCCCCGGTCGATAGCCGACCGAGCGGCCCGACCGCCGCTGGCGGTGCCGGCGGCCCGGAGGCCGGGGCGATGGCTCCGCTGCCGGCGGCGCGGGAACGTCGGCCGGCCCAGACCGTGGCGTGTCCGTCCGCTCCGGGCCGCCGCGGATGTGGTCCCCGGAGACTGCCTCGCGGAGCGCTCGCGTCGCCTCGCGGCGGCGCCGGTCAAGGGCCTCTCGCGGCGGGGCGGCGGGGATCAGGCAGTCGCAGCCGCCGCCGATCAGGTCGCGGCGCCCTGCCTCCTCGAGGGCCCGTTTCACCTCGAACCAGTTCTCCGGCTTGAAGAACTGGAGCAGGGCCCGCTGTTGGCGCCGGTCGCGCAGCCCGCGGGCGATCTTCACCGGCTGGCCGGTCATCGGGTCGCGCCCGGTGTGGTACATGCAGGCGGCGATGTCGAACGGACTGGGGATGAAATCCTGGACCTGGTCGGGCTTGTATCCGTTCCGTTTGAGGAACACCGCCAGTTCGATCATCTCCTCCAGCCCACTGCCGGGGTGGGCGGCGATGAAGTAGGGCACCGTGTACTGCTTCTTGCCGACGCGGCTGCTGGCGGCCTGGAACGCACGATCGAACTCGACGTAGTCGTCGGCCGCCGGCTTTTTCATCAGCCGGAGGACCTCCGGATCGGTGTGCTCGGGGGCGACCTTGAGGTGGCCACCGACGTGGTGGGCCGCGAGCTCGGCGAGGTATTCCGGATCGCGCCGCGCGAGGTCCATCCGCACGCCGCTGGCCACGAGGACGCGCTTCACGCCGGGAACGGTCCGCGCCTCGCGCATCACGGCGCGGAGCGGGGCGTGGTTGGTGTCGAGCAGCTTGCAGATCGTCGGATGGACGCACGACAGCCGCCGGCACTTCGCCTCGACGTCGGGGCGCGAGCAGCGCATCGTGTACATGTTGGCGGTCGGCCCGCCGATGTCGGAGATCGTGCCGGAGAAACCGGGCCGGCCGGCGATCGTCGTGATCTCGGCGATGATCGATTCGCGGCTCCGGCTCTGGATGATCCGGCCTTCGTGGGCGGTGATCGAGCAGAAGGTGCAGCCGCCGAAGCACCCGCGCATGATCTGCACGCTCGTCTCCACCACTTCGAATGCCGGGATCCGGGCGGTGCCATAGGCCGGATGGGGAAGGCGCGTGAACGGGAGACCGTAGACCGCGTCCATCTCCGCTTCCTCCAGCGGCAGCGCCGGAGGATTGACGACCACGGCCTCGCGGCCGTGCCGCTGGACGAGACGCCGGGCGTTGTGGGGATTGGTCTCGAGATGGGCGACGCGCGTCATCTCGCAGAACGCCAGCGGATCGGTTGCCACGGCGTCGAACGGAGGCAGTTCGAGCGTGCCGGGCCACCCGGAGCCGGGGCCGGAGGGGATCGGTTCGCTCGCGCCGAGGCGGTAGGCGACGCCACGGAGGTCACGGAGATCACGGATCGTCCGGCCGGCGTCGAACCCGCGGACGATCGCCAAGACAGTCCGCTCCCCCATGCCGTAGCCGACGAGGTCGGCCTTGGCGTCGAGGAGGATCGAGCGGCGGACCTTGTCACTCCAGTAGTCGTAGTGGGCGATCCGCCGCAGGCTCGCCTCGACGCCCCCCGCCACGACCGGCACTCCCGGAAACGCCTCGCGGGCCCGTTGGCAGTAGGCGAGCGTCGCCCGATCAGGACGCCGACCGATGGCACCGTCGGGGGAGTAGGCGTCGTCGTTGCGTACCTTGCGGTTGGCGGTGTAGTGGTTGATCATCGAATCCATGTTGCCGGCCGAGACGGCGAAGCACAGCCTGGGACGGCCGAACTCGCGCCACGGCAGGCACGAGTTCCACTCCGGCTGGGCGACGACGCCGACACGGAACCCCGCCGCCTCGAGGAGTCGGGCGATGAGCCCGTTGGCAAACGCCGGGTGATCGACGTAGGCGTCTCCCGTGACGAGGACGACGTCGACGGCATCCCAGCCGCGGGCCTCCATCGCCGCCCGCGATGTCGGCAGTGGCGCGGCAGCACAGCGCCCCGCGACGAGACCGAGCGGCAGCGGGTCCGCCGCCGGCGTCGGTCGCGAGGATTCGGGAAGGGTCGCTGGGGGCATGGGTGCTCGTGGCAGGCGTATGCACGAGTCGACTCCCCGGCCACGAGCCGGTCGGGAGCCGCCCTCCGGGCAAGTGTAGCCCAGACGCTACGGCGATACCGGCGGACCGGCGTTGCCGGCACCGGGACGCGCGGAGAGAATCGTTTCGCGCCGGCAGTGCCTCACCGTCGTGGTGATCCCGGCAGTCGTCTCCCGTGTCGTCGCGGCGGCGCGACCCGCAGCACGGATACCGAGGACCGGTTCCCCATGAGTCGAGTCGGTCGCCACCGTGCGGTCCTGCTCCGGGCGATCCTCGTCGTCGGCCCGCTCGCGGGGTGCTGGCTGGAGCGGATCACGGTCGCCGACGAGGGCCCGCCGCGTGTCGCCGGGCTGATCCGGCAGTTGGGGGCGGATGAGTTCGCCCAGCGCGAGGCCGCCAGCCGGGGGCTGGCGGCGGTCGGCGTGGCGGCGCTCGGACCGCTCGAGGCGGCGATGGAGGGTGACGATCTCGAGGTCGCCAGCCGGGCGGCGGAGATCGTCCGTGGCTTCCTCACCGGCACCTCCGCCGAGGAAGCGGACGACGCCGAGGCCGCCGCGGCCCGGCTCGAACTGGCGACCGCCGCCGAGCAGGTGCTCTGTCGGGTCGCCGAACGTGCCGACGCGCCGCTGGCGGGATTCGCGATCGCCGCCCTCGATTTCCACCATCGGGGCGTGTCGCAGGAGTCGCTCGAGAATCTCGAGGAGCTCGGTGCCCGGTTCACCGACGAGTTCAGCCCGATCACCGGGACTCGTGGCCTGTCGGTCACCATCGGTGCCGAATGGCGCGGCACAGCCGACGATCTTCGCCTCGTGCCGCGCGTCCGCAACGTGGTCCAGGTCGCGGTCCGTGGGGTCCGTCTCGACGATGCGGCGGCGGCGGCGCTGGGGCGTGTCCGTGGCGTGGAGCGATTCGAGTTCTACGGCACGGGCATCGGTGACGGTGCCCTCGATCTGCTCCGCAGCCGGTTTCCCGAGGCGCGGATCGACGTCCGCAAAGGGGGCAAGCTCGGTGTCGGCGGCCGGCCGACGGTGGGACCCTGCCAGATCACCAACGTCGTCGACGGTTCCGCGGCTGACAGGGCCGGCCTGCAGATCAACGACACCGTGCTGGCGATCGACGGGCAGCCGGTGCCGAACTTCGAGGCCCTCACCGAGAAGGTGGGAAAGCACGGCCCCGGGGAGACGCTCGTCCTCGAGGTCGAGCGCAGCGTCGACCGCGGCCGAGCCGAGAAGTTCACCACGCGCGTCGTCCTCGACGGCTGGGATTGAGGGGCCGCGCGCCGGGCCGCCGATGTCCGCCGCCAGGAATGGCCGGAGCAGGGGAGACAGATGGCGGACGAACCGGTCGACGTTCGATGGCACCCGCAGGCGGTGTCGCGCGAAGAGCGCGAACGGCTCGCCGGACACCGCGGCGGCGTGGTCTGGTTCACCGGGTTGTCGGGGTGCGGCAAGAGCACCGTCGCCAACCTCGTCGACCAGCGGCTCCACGCCCGCGGCATCCGCAGCTTCGTGCTCGACGGCGACAATGTCCGTCACGGCCTGTGTGCCTCGCCAGCGCTGCTGCGCGACCGTCTCGGTGCGGCGGGCGCCGAACGCTTCGGCCTCGGCTTCGGACCCGAGGACCGGTCCGAGAACGTCCGTCGCGTCGGAGCAGTGGCGGAGCTGTTGGTGGAGGCCGGCATCGTCGTGCTGACGGCCTTCGTCAGTCCGTACCGTCGCGACCGGGAAGCGGTGAGGGAGCTGTTCGCCCCGGGGGATTTCGTCGAGGTGTTCGTCAAGGCGTCCGTGGAGGTCTGTGAGGCCCGCGATCCCAAGGGGCTGTACCGCAAGGCCCGGGCGGGCCTGCTCAAAGGGTTCACGGGGATCGACGATCCCTACGAGGAGCCACTGTCCGCCGAGCTCGTCCTCGACTCCGCGGCCGTTCCGGCGGACGTGCTTGCCGGCGCGGTCGTCGACCGGCTGGCCGATCTGGGGATGATTCCCCGGGCCGTCTGCTGAGCCTTCGGCGTCAGGCGGCGGCGCTGTTGGGCCGGTCGTGATCGGCCGTGGAGCGGAGGAGGATGCATCCGCGCGAGATTTCCGCCCGCCCCGGACTGCCGACGGCGGTCGTCGGACAGGCGACGAGGCCGTGGAGATCGTCCCAGGCATGGTGCAGCGCGTGGGGGATCGAGCAGGCGCTGACGTTGCCGGTCCGGGCCGTCATGCCATTGAGCGGCGGGCAGCGGATCCCGAGCGGCTCGAGCTGCATCCCTGTGAAGCGCACGATCCCCGCGCCGGCCTGGTGGGGCACGACGTGATCGACGTCGCCCCCCGACAACCCCGTGGCCGCCAGGGCGTCCGCGACCGCGGCCGCCATCGCCCGGGGCGCCGCGTCGGCGATCGCCATGCCGTCGAGCGAGTAGACCAGCCGATGCCGGTCGATGCGGCTCCCTCCCGCCGGGGTCGGCACGGGAACGGCGTCGGCGACGTGGAAGTCGAACGCAGGCCGGGCGACACCCACCTTGTTGGCGTGGGCGTGCTCGATCGTGAAGTGGACCGGATACCGTGACGACGTGACCGGGGCGACCAGCGTCGCCGTCGCCATGTCGCCGAACAGACCGCCGGTCTGCCGGCAGCCGTAGTCGGTGATCCGGCTGATGCGGTTGGTGACGACGACGAGCGCGAACCCGTCGTCACCGAACAGGCCGCGGGGCGCCCAGCGGTCGTCAAGGAGTGCGAGGGCCCGGGCGAAGCCGCTGCAGAACCAGTTGATGCCCATCGCCCGGCAGCGGTCGAGGCCGAGCCGGCGCACCAACGCGCGGGCGGCATGCCCCGGCCGCTCGCAGGCGGCGGCGGCAGGGCCGAGATAGCGCTGCGCGACGCTCGGCGGGATCAGCGACGGCGACACCAGGAGGATGCCCCGGCAATCGGCCAGGTCGCAGCCGGTCTGGCGGACGAGCCGGCGCACGGCAGCGATCGCCATCGTCAGTTCGTCGTCGAGCGAGATCCCACGGGCTTCGATGCCGGTGTGGTGCCGGAACTTCCGCGGCATCTCCGGGCCGAACCAGCCGTTGTCCAGGATCCAGTCAGGTTCGTGGACGGCGATCGCCGCGATTCCCAGCGAGTTGCCCATGAAGCGCCGTGACATCGCCCACCTCCGCATCCCGGCCCCGGGACCCGGGGGCGGGAATATGCCGACTGGCGGCCCCCGGAGCCAGCGGGAAATCGGCGGGACTTCCCACCGCACACTCTCCCCCGTCGAGCGGGCCGGTCGGCCGCTCCCCCGCAGGTCGGAATTACCCTCGGGGTGCGGTCGGTGCAAATCGCACGGTCTGGACGCCACCGGGATCGTCCGCTGCCAGGCCGGGCGGCAGGATCCGCAGCCACGAAAGTCACTTCCGTGGCCCGATCAACTCCACAAGATTGCCGTCCGGATCACGGACGACGGTCAGGAATTGGTCCCCTGGGGGCACGAGCGTCGCCGGGAGGGCGACGGGTGACCGGGCGATCGGCTTGACGCCGAGTTTCTCCAGGCGTGACAGCGCCGCCGTCGTGTCGGGAACGAGGATCGTCAAATACCGGAAGCCGGTGTGGCTGTGGATGAATTCGTTGGGGCTGCGGGCGGGCTGCGTCCCGGCGACCTGCATGAGCTTGAGCTTCGTCGCCTGCGGCCCCCTGCCGAGCACGAGCACCCTGATCGATAGCGGTTTGTTGTCGGTGAGGCCGGCCGCGGCGGCGATGTCGGCCGAAACGTCGAAACCGGGCAGTTCACTGAACCCGATCCCCTCGGTGTAGAAGCGGACCGACTTCTCGATATCGGTGACGACGGTGCCGAGGTCGATCGTCGTCGACGGGAAGGGGACCTGATCCGCCGCCCGGGCGCCGGGGAGCATGAGCGGCGAGGCGATGAGGAGAGCGGTGAACAGGCGGCGCATGGTGGGGGCCCTCACGGCAACGCGGGATGAAAAACGGCGGGCCGCGGAAACCGCGGCCCGCCGGATGATCTTCGTCCGCCCCGTCGCGGTCAACCGCCCGCCGGCGCGGCCGTGGGCCGGGCCTCAGTCGAGAAACCCGGCGAGCTCCTCGCTGCGGGCCGGGGCTTGCAGCTTGCGGACCGCCTTGGCCTCGATCTGCCGGATCCGCTCGCGCGTCACCTTGAAGATGTGCCCCACCTCCTCGAGCGTGTAGCTGTAGCCGTCGCCGAGGCCGTAGCGGAGCTTGATGATCTCGCGCTCCCGGTAGGAGAGGCTCTTGAGGACCTTGGCGATCCGGTTGCGGAGCATCTCCTGGGCGGCACCGACAGCCGGGTTCTCGGCGCCGCTGTCGGGGAGCAGATCGCCGAAATGGCTGTCCTCGCTGTTGCCGACGGGGCGATCGAGGCTGATCGGGTAGCGGCTCATCGCGGTCACCCGCCGGGTTTCCTCCAGCGGCGTTCCGGCGCGGGCCGCGATCTCCTCGATCGTCGGCTCGCGGCCGTACTCCTGGAGCAGCTGCCGGGCAACGTTGCGCACCCGCGACATCGTCTCGACCATGTGAACCGGGATGCGGATCGTCCGGCTCTGGTCGGCGACGGCCCGGGTGATCGCCTGGCGGATCCACCACGTCGCGTAGGTGCAGAACTTGAACCCGCGGCGGTACTCGAACTTGTCGACCGCCCGCATCAGCCCGGCATTCCCCTCCTGGATGAGGTCGAGGAACGACAGGCCGCGGTTGCGGTACTTCTTCGCGATCGACACCACGAGCCGGAGGTTGCCCTCCGACAGGCCGCGCTTTGCCTTCTGGTACCGCATGTAGATGACGCGGATCTCGTCGACGCGCCGCTTGAGGCTCGCCGGGGTCTCCTGGCAGGCCTTGAGGATCGCTCGGTACTCCTCGACGAGCTTCTCGCGGCCCGTCGGCGGCTGCTTCGACCGCTTGTGGGCCTCGATCTTGCCGCGCAGGTCGCGTAGCTGACGGACGAAGTCCTCGAGGGCCGGGATCATCGCCTCGATCCGCTGCGTCCGCAGGCCGAGCTCTTCGACGAGGCGCACGCAGCGCCGCCGGCGCCGCCCGAGCCGTGCCCAGGCCTCGCGCCGTTCCGCCATCCGCCGCTTCTTCGACAGGGCGATGCGGTAGTCGGCCTTGTTCTGGCGCAGAAGCACCTCGAGCGTGCGGAGGTTGTGGGGCAGACGTCCGAGGATCTGATCCTTCTCCAGCCGGTCGGTGACGCTGACCTGGACGGTCCGGTCGAACGGCAGCTCGCCACGGTGGACGCGCGCCAGCACCTTGTAGGCGTGCCGGCAGACATACTCGCACTCCAGCAGCTTGGCGCGGAACGCCGCCCGGGTCGTCTCGATCTGCCGCGCGAGGTGGATTTCCTGGGCCCGGGTGAGCAGCGGAATCTCGCCCATCTGCGTGAGGTACATGCGGACCGGATCGTCCGACCAGTTCTCCCCCTGCTCGACGAGCAATTCCTCGCCGTCCCCGACGGTGTCGGTGTCGGCGTCGTTTTCCGTCTCGGCCTCCAACTCCCCGTCGGTGAGGACCGGGGCCTCGTCGTCGGCGAGCAGGTCGGCGTCGGCCTCCTCGGCATCGACGACCTTCACGGTGAGGTCCTCGACCTCCTGCGGATTGGAGACGACGTCGTCCTCGAGTTCGTCCAGCAGCGAGTCGTACAAGATGAGGGCTCCTGGGGTTCCACAGGTGCGGCCAGCATCGGGAGCGCGGAGTGCCCCCGGGCGTGGCCGGTCATTGCCAATCGATCACTTGATCACCACGACGCGCCCGCGAAGGCAGCGCCGCTTGCCTCGATCACTCCTCATGCTCGATCGCGGTCGCTCGTCTCCGCCCCGGCTGTGGACGTCGCACCATGATTCGGATGGCGAACAGTGTGATTCAAGGCGCCCGTGAGTCCAGTCACGTTCCGACCCTTCCGCCGGCACCGTGCCGGGAGCGGATGATCGGCTCGTCTTGCCCAGTCCACCAGGCCAGTCCACCAGGCCAGTCCACCAGTTCAGTCCACCAAGCCACGTTCACCACGGCGATCCGATCCCCCCTTATGAACCGAACAGGAAACGATGGAGTCCGGACGGTAGCCCACGCGGGAAGGACCGAGCCGATCCGGGCGATGGGCGCGACAGCCACTGCCGCAGCCGCGCCGTCGCAGAATCCGCCGCTCGTCTCCAGCCATGGTCGGAAGGCCTGGCTTGGTGACCATCGCCCCCGACGAGGATCGCAACCGCGAACCGCTTTCGCACGCGTGCGCGCCCCGGCCAGCATGATGCTTCGTGGCTCTGGGGCGGATGTGCGGCGGACTCCACATTATGTCGCTGCCACCATCGGAAAGCCAACTTTTTTTCCCGGCGGAGCACGGATTTTCGTCATCCGGAGGCCGCCGGTGGTAAAAAAAAGCGCTCGCCGCGATTGTCGTGCCCCGTCGGCGACCAACGTCGCGGTCGCGTTGGACGGCTTCCGGGGAACGGTTCGTTCAGCGGCCTCGACCCGACCATGCCCGGTGGCCCTGCGCTGCGTGGCGACGGTGATGTCCCGACACCTTCCGAGCCCGGAAACGCGCCGATGAAGACCTACCTCCTGCCTTGCGGTTGTGGCCGTGAGATCGCCGTGACCCCTGCCGATGCGGGAGGCGAAGCACCCTGCCCTGGCTGTGGGGGCTCCGTCCCGGTGCCGAAACTGCGTGATCTCGGCAAGCTGCGCGACGCGGTGCCGGTCGTGACGAAGCGTTCGTCGCATTGGACGGCCGGCCATACGGCGATCCTCGTGGGGCTGCTGCTGGCGGCCACGAGTGGCCTGCTGGCGCAGGTGTTCCGCGCGCAGACACCTCCTCCCACCGTCGACGTCCACGACATCGAGCGGCAGATGCAGGCCATGTCGTACGTCAACGCCTACGGCAACTGGGCGATTGAACTGCGCCATCGCCCGATCGCGCCGCCGCTGACCCCTGAGGAGCTGGCCTACCGCAACGCCGAGGCGGTCAACGCGGCATGGCGCCGCCGCTTCCGTTATGCCGCCGCGGCGGCGCTCGCCTTGGCGCTGACGGGGCTGTTGGCGGTGGTCCTCCGTCGGGCGGCGGAAGGCAGGACGGGGGCCGCACGGTGAGAGCCGCGTTCATCGAACGCACCGGTCCACCGGAGGTGATCCGCTGCGGGGCGTTGCCCGACCCGGTCGTCGGGCCGGGGCAGGCGCTGGTCCGCGTGCGCGCCTGCGCGGTCAACCCGATCGATACCTACGTCCGCAGCGGCGCGGTGGCGATGCCGCTGCCGTCGCCGTTCGTCGTCGGCTGCGATCTGGCAGGCGAGGTGGTGGCGGTGGCCGACGACGTCGCCGGCCTGCATCCGGGGATGCGGGTCTGGGGCTCCAACCAGGGGCTGCTCGGGCGGCAGGGCACCTTCTCGGAATGGGCGGCGGTCGACGCACGCTGGCTCGTTCCCACACCCGACGGTGTCCCCGACCGGGAGGCCGCGGCCGTGGCCCTCGTCGGGATCACCGCGCATCTCGGACTGGTCACCCATGCGGCGCTGCGTGTCGGCGAGACGCTGCTGGTCAACGGCGCGTCGGGGGGCGTCGGTTCGACGGTGGTCCAGGTGGCGAAGATCCTCGGAGCGCGGGTGATCGCCACGGCAGGTGCGTTGGCCAAACGTGACCTGGTACGCGGCCTCGGTGCCGACGAGGTCGTCGACTACCGAGCTGCCGATGCCGACGCGCGGATCCGGGCCGCGGCCCCCGGTGGCGTCGATGTCTGGTGGGAAACACAGCGTGAGCCCGATCTGGCGCGAGCCGTCGATCTGCTCGCTCCCGGGGGGAGGCTGGTGTTGATGGCGGGGCGCGAGGCACGCCCGCTGTTTCCGTTGGGGCCGTTTTACGTCAAGGGCTGCCGCGCGGTCGGTTTCGCGATGTTCAATGCCGCGAGCACCGTGCAGTACGCGGCCGGCCTCGACATCGCGCGATGGCTCGCCGCCGGCCGGCTCCGCGCGCCGATCGACCGCGTTCTCCCCCTCGAGGCGACCGCCGAAGCCCACGCGCTGCAGGAGGCGGCGACGATCGGGCGCCAGGGGGTGCTCACGGGAAAGATCGTGATCGAACCATGAGCCCCCCGCAGCGTCGGTCGAGGCGTCGGTGGCTCGCGGCGGCCGGGACGGTCGCGGCCCTCGGCGGTGCCGGCACTTCCGCGCCGCCGGACTCCCCCGGGATGGCGGAGACGTCGCTGTTCGGGCTGGCGGCGCGCGGCCGGCGCTTCGTGTACGTCTTCGACCGGTCGGCGAGCATGGCGGGCCGGCCGCTCGCGGCTGCCAAAAGGGAGTTGCTCTCGAGTCTCGCGCGGCTCGGCGACGGGGAGCAGTTCCACGTTATTTTTTACAACCATCGGCTCCACGTCTTCGCCCCCGCGGGGCGCGAGGGGCGGGCGGTATTCGCCACCGAGGCGAACCGTGCCGAGGCGCGGCGCTTCATCGGTGCGGTCCGCGCCGACGGGGGCACACGCCACGCCGAACCGTTGGCTGCCGCGTTCCGCCTCCGCCCCGACGTCGTCTTCCTGCTCACCGACGGGGAGGACGGCGACGACCTCGCGGCTGCCGATCTCGGCCGACTCGAGCGGCTCGCGGGTGGCGCCCGGCTGTTCGTGATCCGCTTCGCCGCCGACGGTGCCCCGCCGTCGCCCCGCCTCGCGGCGCTCTGCGAGCGCACCGGGGGGGAACACCGGACGCTCGATCCGTTCGCGCTGCCGGAGGCGGCGGAGTGACGCTCACGGGCGGTCGCGGGCCGGCGCGGCGGGCGCCGGCGCCATGGTCACCGCCCCCAATCGAAGATCGACGGCAGCCGGAATCCATGGCTCGCCGCCGGCGGCTTCGGGCGAGCGGCGGACGGGGAGCGCGACCGCGTCGTCGTCGGGGGCAGAGGCCGCGGGAGTGCTGCGGCTTCCTCGGGCGTCGTCCCGGCGGCCGTCGGCCGGCGTGTTGAAGGCTTCAACTGGGCGACGACCACCTTTTTGGTCGGTGGCGTCGCGTCCGAAGCAGTCACCGGGGCGGGTGACAGCGGAGCCGATGGCTTGAGCCGTGCGACGACGCGCTTCCGGGGTGCCGCCGGGGATTCGCTCGTCACCACAGCCGCCGGAGCGGAGACCGGATCGTCGACGACTGGATCGAGGACTGGATGAGCGATGGGCTCCTCGATGGACGTCACGGGTGGATCGACGTCGCCGGGCTCGGCTACGACGGGCGTGTCGACCACCCGATTCTCTGCCGGCGTACCGGCCGTCAGGGAAGCGAGATCGGTCACGCTTCGAGCGCGGTCCGCGGCTCCCACGGCAGCGGCCACGGCGGCGGCGGTGTCGCCCCCACCGCGGAGGGCCAGTCGATGCGGGACGACGATCGTGCCTGCCGGGCTGGGAGACCAGTTTGCCGGAAGCAGCGGTGTGAGCACCGCGGAGGAGGTCGGCCGGGCCACGCGATCTTCGCCACCGTCGGCGGTGGTCGGTACGGTGGCGACCGATGCGGTCGGTGCCGCCGGGCCTGCGGTGGGCACCGCGGCACCCACCGGTGGATCGACGTCGGCCGAGACCGCGACCGGCACGAAACCCGGATCGGCTGAAATGGCCGCCGTCGGTTGCCGGGCTTCCACGCCAGGACGCGCGGGCACTGCCGCAGGCTCCTCACGGGAAGGCACCTGGCGCGCGATCACCGGCACAGGATCGGGAAGTGTCGGCTCGGGGATCGTGGCGGCCGGGGCGACCGGCGCCGGCGCCTGCGGTACGCGGGCCACCGGCTCGGCACCGGCCGAGGTTTCTCCGGGGAGCCAGAGGTCGCCCCCTGCGGAGCCGTGGTTGCCGGTGACGGTCGCGGTGGGAGCGGGTGTCCGCTTGGCCGCCTCGGGGTCGAACGACAACTGCGAGGCGAGGAGGGGAAGTCCTTCGCGGAGCGGCTGGCGGGTGGTGAGGCCGTCGTACGACTCGATCGACCGGATCGCCGTCGCCGGCACCATCGCCCGAGGCCAGGGCTTGAGCGCCACGTCCCACACGGTCACCGCTGAACCGCCGGGAAGCGAGCGGAGGGCGACGAAGATCGCCTCGCGTTCCACCTGCGGCCGCTGGCGCTCGAGATGCAGTTCGAGGAGCCGGTTCACGCCGAGGGCCACCGCCGCGCCGGCGACGAGGGCGGCGGCGAACACGGTCAGCGACCGCGATCGCCGCGCCGCGCGGCGGGAAGCATCGGTATCGGGAGTGCTCGTTGCCACCATATGCCGGTGGTGATCGGCACATCCGGCTGGGTCAGGTCGCAGCGGCTCCCGGCCCCGGCCTTGCCTTGCCCCGTTCCCGCAGTCCCCCGGACGGCTCCCCGTCAACGGCGACGCAGGCTCTCCAGGTCCCCGGAGCCGGTGCCGGCGGCGGCGAATCGCGGATCGAGCGCCCGGGCGAGCGGACGGATCACGAGCAGCCGGTGAACTGCGGTGGCGCCGCTCTCGTCGCGGAAAAAGGCGTCGCCGACCGTCGCGGCGGGGGCTCCGGCGCCGGCGACGACGAGCGCTTCATGGTCGGCGAGTTCGATTTCCATCCGCAGGCCGTCGAACCCGCGGCGCCGCTGTCCGGTGGCGAGCCGGAAAGCCCCGTCCGTGCCCTCCCATGAGCGTTCGATCGCGCCATGCTTGACCGTCGGGGTGAGCACCAGGCGGGTTCTCCCGTCGGCACCGGGGTGAGCGACGAGCGTGACGACGGCGCTGGCGTCTTCGTAGGTGCCACCGCCGATGCCGTCGTCATCGTGCTCGAGGATCACCAGCCGGCGCGGGCCGGCGACGGCCACCAACTCGCTTTCCTGCCCCGGCAGCAGCCGTAGCACGCTGTGGACCCGCGACGGATCGGCAGGGGGCGCCGGCTCGGTGGTCGCGGGGGCGAGACGGCCGGCGAGGCACTCCGGTGGCGGATCGGAGACCACGCCGGCGCGGAGGCCGTGGCTGGCCAGACGCCGCCGCAGCGGTTCGGGAAACACCTGCTCGTCGACGAACTGCCACAGCCCGTCACCACGGAGGTCGTCCCCTTCCGCGGCGCGCAGCAAGAACATCTCGCAGGCGAGCGTCCGCGGCCGGGCGCCCCCGCCGCGCGGCGGACCGGGGGCGACCGGATCGGTGGGCGCCGGCGCGGCGAGGTGCGCGCAGCCGGCGGCGACGGCGACGAGCGGACCGAGAATGGCGAGGCGACGCATCGGCGGCGCTCGGGCGGGGCGGTCAACGACAGACGGAGGGGAGGCAGGGTAGGGACGGACGGCTGGGGAGGCAACGCCGGCCGGTGGCGGCCCGGGCGGTTGACGGCAGATTTCGATGTGATATCATTACGGTATCGTTCGGCGGTTGAGCCTGTCGTCTTGCGGAGGACCCAACGATGTCCGTTCCTGCCGTTTCCCCGCCCGGATTCCCGCCGCGGCCCGCGTTCGTCGAGCGGCCTCTCCAGCCGTGGTCCGGTTGGACGGCGCTGGTCGGTCTGGTGGCCGGGATCGTCGTGCCGATTCCGTTGGTGGCGCTCCTCGGCCGTGCTTTGGCGGGGACTCCGTTCTCGTGGGGCGGGATGATTCCGCTGCTTGCTGCCTCGGCTGCGATCCTCGTGCCGGTGGTGAGTTTCGTCTGCCTGTTCGGCCTCGTCGCGATCGCCCCCAACGAGGCCCGGGTGTTCTCGTTGTTCGGCGACTACAAGGGCACGGCGCGGCGTTCGGGCTTCTGGTGGGTCAATCCCTTCTACACCAAGAAGGCGATCAGCCTCCGGATCCGCAACTTCGAGACCGGCTCGTCGCGGACCCCCGAGGTCAAGGACGCGGCGGGCAAGGTCGTCGAGCAGCAGGGGCGGACCCACGGCCGTCCCTCGAAGGTCAACGACAGGAACGGCAATCCGGTCGAGATCTCGGCCGTCGTCGTCTGGCGTGTCGTGGACACCGCTGAAGCGAGTTTCGAGGTCCAGGACTACGAGGACTTCGTCGCCGTCCAAAGCGAGGCGGCGCTGCGCTCGCTGGCGACGCGCTATCCCTACGACAGCGAGGACCACGAGACGAGCCTGCGCGGCAGCACTGACGAGATCTGCCGGCAGCTGCGCGCCGACATCCAGGAGCGTCTCGAGCGCGCCGGCGTCGAGGTGATCGAGGCCCGCATCAGCCACCTCGCCTACGCGCCGGAGATCGCGGCCGCGATGCTCCAGCGCCAGCAGGCGGCCGCGGTCGTGGCGGCCCGTGCCAAGATCGTCGACGGGGCGGTGGGGATGGTGCAGATGGCCCTCACGCACCTCGAGCGCGACGGTGTCGTGCAGCTCGACGACGAGCGCAAGGCGGCGATGGTGAGCAACCTGCTGGTCGTCCTCTGCAGCGACCGCCACGCCCAGCCGGTCGTGAACACCGGCACGATCTATTCCTGACGGTCGTTCCGGGCGCGCCCGGTGGCCCGGCCGGCGCACCGGGGAGGAGTGTGGTGGTGGCCCAGCGCGACGCGTTCCTGCTGCGGATCGATCCGGCGGTGCTGGCGGCCCTGCGCCGCTGGGCCGATGACGACCTCCGCAGCCTCAACGGCCAGATCGAGTTCCTCCTTCGCCGTGCGCTCGCCGACGGCGGCAGGTGGCGCAGTGGCGAAGAGTCGACTCCGCGCGCGCCGAGGCCGCCCCGGAAACGCGACGGCGCGGGCTGATTCGACTCACGCGGAGACGGCGCGGACGGCGGCGGCGAAGAGTGCCAGCCCGGCGCCGGCCGCCGCCGGGTCGAGCCGGCCGGTCCAGGAGGGGTGCTGCGTGGCGTCGACGAACCGCTCCGGGTGGGGCATCATCCCGAATACCCGCCCGGTCTCGTCGCAGACCCCGGCGACGTCGGCCGCCGAGCCGTTGGGGTTGGTCGTCGCGCCGTGGTCGTCGGCGGCGTAACGGAGGACGAGCTGGCCGGCGGCCGCGAGCCTATCGAGCTCGGCCGGCGACCGCGTCACGAACCGCCCCTCGCCGTGGGCCACCGGCAGGTCGAACTCCGCCGCGACGCCGTGGAGGAACCGGCACGGGCCGGGATCGAGCCGCAGCCGCACCCAGCGGTCGACGAACCGCCCCGACGCGTTGTGGGCGAGCGTTGCCAGCGGACGGCCGTCGGGATCGGCGAGGAGCAGCCCCGTCTGGAGGAGGACCTGGAAGCCGTTGCAGATCCCGAGCACGAGCCCGCCGCGGTCACGGAACCGGCGCAGGGCGTCGCCGAGCCGGGCGCGGATCTCGAGGGCGAAGATCCGGCCGCTGGCGATGTCGTCGCCGTAGGAGAAACCCCCAGGGATGCAGACGATCTGGACGTCGTCGAGAAGGGCAGGGCGCCGGGCGAGGGCACGGACGTGGACACGGCGGCCGAAGGCGCCTGCGCGCTCGAAGGCGTGGAGCGTCTCGCGGTCGCAGTTGGTGCCGGGGGCGCGGAGGACGACGACGCGGGGGGAGAGCATGGTGGCTGCCGGATCCAGGGAGAAGTTCACTCCGATCTCGTCCGCCAGGCGCGGTCGAGGTGGTCGAGGGGGATCGTCACGGCGGGGGCGCCGGTGCGGGAGCGGAAGGTGACCTCCGGCGCCGCCGTCACGGTGCCGATCCACGCCATCCCGATGGCGCCGAGCGCCGCGGTGAACGCGTCCGCCGCGCTGGCGGGGACGGCGACGACGAACCGGCCCGGCGACTCGGCGAACGCCACCGCCAGGTCGAGCGCGGGGCCATGGTCGGCCGCACCGCTCCAGTCCACGGCGGCGAGGTCGATCTCGGCCCCCAGCCCGCCACCGATCGCCATCTCGGCGACCGCCACCGCCATGCCGCCGTCGGCGCAGTCGTGGCAGGCGGCGACGAGCCCCGCGCGGATCGCCCGGGCCACAGCTTCGAACACGCGCCGGCAGGCCGGGGCGTCGACGGCGGGCGCCGTGCCGCCGGCCACCAGCCCCGCCGCCGCCAGCTGGCTCCCGGCGAGGTCGTCGCCCGAGGTGCCGACCAGCGCGATCCGGTCTCCGGCGTGCTTGAAGTCGGGCGTGACCACGCGGCGCACGTCCTCGACCTGTCCGAGTGCCGTGATCAGCAGCGTGTGGGGGATCGAGCGCTCACGACGGGTGCCGTCGGGGGAGGTCCAGGCAAAGACGTTGTTGAGACTGTCCTTGCCGCTCACGAACGGCGCCTCCAGCGCCAGCGCCACGTCGTGGCAGGCGCGGCACGCCTCGACGAGCGCCCCGAGCGGCTCCGGCCGGCGGCAGTCGCCCCAGCAGAAGTTGTCGAGCAGCGCCAGCCGCGCCGGGTCGGCGCCGACGGCGACGGCGTTGGCGACCGCCTCGACGATCGACCCGGCGGCCATCCGGTATGGATCGAGGTCACCGAGCCGGTGGCGCAGCCCGATGCCGATCACGATCCCGCGCTCACGGCCGAGGACGCCGCGGATCACGGTGCCGTCGGCCGGCCCCTCCCCGGGGCCGAGGAGCGGCTTGACGACGCTCCCCCCCTGCACCTCGTGGTCGTACTGGCGGATGATCGATTCCTTGCTGGCCACGTCCGGTGCGGCCAGGAGCAGCGGCAGGCCGCCGCCGATCCCGAGGTCGACGGCGCCCGGCGACCAGACCAGCGGCGCGGCGGCCGTGGCGCGGGTCCGCGACTCCAGCCGCAGCCGCGGCCGTCCCTCGTGGAGGAAGTGGCAATCCAGTTCGCCCGCGACCTGCCCTTCCCAACGGAGCACGAGCCGGCCGCTGCCGGTGAACCGGCCGATCACCGTCGCCTCGACCCCCTCGTCGGCCGCGACCGCGGCGAGGCGCTCCCACGCGGCGGGGGGCACGGCGAGGACCATCCGCTCCTGGGCTTCGGAGATCCACACCTCGGTGGCCGACAGGCCGGCGTACTTCAGCGGCACGCGCTCGAGATCGACGTCGGCACCGAGCGTCGCCCCCATCTCGCCGACGGCGCTCGACAGGCCGCCGGCACCGCAATCGGTGATCGCGTGGAACAGCCGCTCGGCCGCGGCCTCGAGGACGAAGTCGGCGAGTATCTTCTCGTTGATCGCGTGGCCGATCTGCACGGCGCCCCCCGACTGGCTCTCGCTCGTGCTCGACAGTTCGACGCTCGAGAACGTCGCCCCGTGGATGCCGTCGCGGCCGGTCCGGCCGCCGGCGACCACGACCAGATCCCCGGCCTCGACGGCCGCCTGCGTCGCGGTGCCGCGCGGCATGATCCCGATCGTGCCGCAGAACACCAGCGGGTTGCCGAGGTAGCCGGGATCGAATGCGACCGCGCCGGCGATCGTCGGGATCCCCATCCGGTTGCCGTAGTCGCGGACGCCGGCGACGACGCCGGAGAGCAGTCGGCGCGGCGGGATCACGCCGGCGGGCAGGTCGGCCGCCGGTGTGTCGGGGGGCCCGACGCAGAACACGTCGAGGTTGGCGATCGGCCGCGCTCCCAGGCCCGTGCCGAGGACGTCGCGGATCACGCCGCCGAGGCCGGTGGCGGCGCCGCCGTAGGGCTCGATCGCCGATGGGTGGTTGTGTGTCTCGACCTTGACGCAGATGTCGTGGTCGCCGTCGAAGCGGACGACGCCGGAATTGTCCCGGAACACGCTCACGCACCAGTCGCGCGCGCCGAGTGCCTCGCGGATCCGCCGCGTCGCGGCGAAGACCGTCTCCTTGAGGAGGTTGTCGTAGCGCCGCACGCCGTCGGGGCCGGAGTGGTCATAGCCGGCGGTGAGCGTTTTGTGGCAGCAGTGCTCGCTCCAGGTCTGGGCGATCGTCTCCAGCTCGATCTCGAGCGGCGTGCGGCCGAGCGACCGGTAGTGGTCGCGGATCGCCGCCAACTCGGCGACCGACAGCGCCAGGCAGCGCTCACGAGACAGTGCCTCGAGGTCGGCCTCCGTGCGTCCCTCGAGCATGATCTCGGCGCTGGCGAACCGCCACGTCCGGCCACCGGCGAGCGTCTCGAGCGCCAGTGGACCGACGACGACGTCGTGGATCGCCTCGCTGGCGATCGTCTTCCAGGCCAGGCCCCGCGCCACGGCGGCGTCGATCGCCGGAAGCCGCACGATACGCGTGCTGCGGACCGCCGTGACCGGGCTGCCGAGCAGCAGGATCGCCGCCCGGGCGCTGTCGCCGGCCGGGTCGGTGACGCCTGAGCGCGGCAGGACGCGGACCACCGTCGGCAGGCCTGCGGGCGCCGTGCCTTCGCTGCCGTCGACGGCACGCACGGTGCAGCGCTCGACGATCGGATCGGTGAGCAGCTGCCGCGCGATCCGTTCGACGTCGGCCCGGGGCAGGTCGGTCTCGACGAGCCAGCCAGTGGCGGTCCGGGCCGCGTCGATCCCGGGAATCCCCAGCCCGTCTGCCGCGGCCACCAGGGCCCGGGCGGCGCGGTCGGCGGCGGGATCGTCCCCCTCGACCTCAACTTCCCACAGCATCGCGGGCCTCCTTTGCCCGGGTGAGCAGGGTCTCGACGGCGCGGCGGTCGCGGCGCTCGATCGCTTCCTGCAGCCGCGCCGCCCGGCGGAGCACGCGTGCGAGCGCACGCTGCACCTCGGCGGCGTTGTCGAGGAGGATGTCGGCCCACAGCGCCGGGTCGCCGGCGGCGATCCGCGTCGTGTCGCGCCATCCCCCGGCCGTGAACCGTCGCGCCGCCGCCGGGGTGGCCGCTGCCACGGCCGCCGCGACGGCATGCGGCGCGTGGCTGGTCGCGGCGAGGATCCGGTCGTGTTCGCGCGGCGGCATCACGTATACAGTCGCGCCGAGCGCCGACCAGAATCCCGCCACCGCCTCGACGTCGTCGGCCGGCGTGGCCGGCGCGGGGGTCACCACGGCGACCCGTCCCGTGAACAGATCGGCGTCGGCGGCGGTCGGCCCGCGCCGGTGGCTTCCCGCCAGCGGATGGCCGCCGACGAACCGGCCCCGGCGCCGGCGCCGGTGCCGTTCCCAGCCGGCGACGATCCGCCCCTTGGTGCTGCCGGCATCGGTGATCGCCGTCCCGGGTCGGACGGCGTCATCGATCCGCTCGAGCAGCGCCGGGATCGCCGCGACCCCGGTGGCGACGAGCACGAAATCTGCGCCGGCGACGGCCGCCAGGTCGGTCGTCGTCTCGGTCACCGCCCCGCAGCGCTTGGCCTCCGCCAGTGATGCCGGATCGCGCCCGATCCCGATCACGCGCCCGGCCAGACGGCGGCCGAGCAGGGCCTGGCCGACCGATCCTCCGATCAGTCCCACGCCGACGATCGCGACGGAGGACCAGTGCGGCTTCATGGCTCGCAATTCGGGCCGGACAGTGCGGGGCGAACGGGGCGGGAGGGACGTGCCTTCCAGAGCGGCACAGGGGAGCGTTGTATCAGAAGCGGGACGGCTGTGTTAGGGTCGGAGCGGTGGACAGCGAGGTGGTCGATGCGCTTCACCCGACCGATGCCGACGCGGATCCTTTCCGGTCTCCTCCGGCGCGTATCGATCGCGCTGGCGGCCGGGATCGGTATCCGCCGAGCGTGGGAGGGGGAGACGCAGCGGGCACCGGTGCGGTGGCGGGGAGCGCTCGAGGCGGTGAAAGCGGGCCTCGACGCCGGCGACGGCCTCGCCGCAGCGTTCGCCCGGGCGGGGGCGACCTTTCCTCCGCTGGTGCTCGGGATGGCCGCCGTCGGCGACCACACCGGCCACGAGGCCGAGGCGCTCCGCGATGTCGCCAATGTCCTCGACCACGCCGAGCGCACGCGCCGCGAGCTCTTCCGCGCGCTGATCCGCCCGGCCCTCCAGCTGCTCCTCGCGGCGGCCGTCGTGGGATGGTTCATCTTCCTCGGCGGCGACCTGCTCGGCCTCGGCCTCAAGGGTTTCCACGGACTGCAGGTGTACCTCGGGATCCTCGCCGGCGTCGCGGTGGCGGCGGTCCTGGGATGGTGGTGGCTCGTGGCGGCGTGGCGGCGGCGCGGGATCGTCCGCGCGGTGCTCGAGCGCGTGCCGCTGGTTGGACGGGCCGCCCGGCTGGCAGAGGCGGCAGCCTGGTGCCGGGCGGCAGCGCTGGCGGGCGCGGCCGGGCTCGACGCCGGCAGGCTCGTGAAGCTCGCCGGCGCCGTCGCCCCCGGCCTGGCGATCCCCGGCGATGTCCTCGAGGACCGGCTCCGGTCGGGTGCGACGCTCGCCGAGGCCCTGGCGGCCAGCGGCCGGATCCCGCCGCGGATCCTCTCGGCCGTCGGCGTCGGCGAACTGACCGGCAGCGTCCCCGAGGTCCTCGAGCGCCACGCGGGTGAGTTCGACGACGAGGCCCGGCGGGCGCTCGAGGCGGCCGCCCAGGGGGTGGCTTGGGGGATCTGGGCCGCCACGGCGGTCGTCGTGGGTGCGATCGTGATCCGGTTCTTCATGGGTTACGTGCGGATCATCCAGGGCGTGATCCGATGAACGGGGAAGATGGATCGCCAGGTGGGCACGGGGAGGGCAGGGGGATGCGACGGGGCGTGGCCAACAGCGTGTGGCTTTCGGCGCTGGCGCTCGCCGCCGTTGCCGCCCTGGCTTCGGCCGACGAGCCGAGCCCGGGCGACGACGAGCCGCAGCGCGTCACCCAGCAGGAGGCGATGACCAAGCGCGGCCTGACACGCTACCGCGGGGCGTGGCGGACGCGGCAGGAGATCGACCTCATCGAGCGCGAGCAGCGCGACGACGTGGCACGGAGACAGTGGGTGGGGAAGCTCGAGCGCCTCCGCGGCCAGCTCGACGATCCCGCCACCGCCCCACGCGCCACCGAGGAGCTCCGTGGGATCGCCGATCCGCTCGCCCTGCCGGCGCTGGTGGCGGCGATCGGCAAGGAGCCGGTCCTCCGCGTCCGCCTCCTCGAGATCGAAACCCTCTCCCGGCTCCCGGGCCCGGACGTGTTGGCGGCGTTGGCGGCGATCGCGCTTGATCACCCCGATCCCGAGACGCGGATCGGCGCCGTCGAGCGGCTCGCCGCCCTCGGGCCGCGCCCCGTGGTGCCGCTGTTCGTGGCGGCGCTGGCCGGGCCCGACAACGCCCGGATCAACCGCGCTGCCGAGGTCCTCGGCCGGCTACGGGCCACGGGCGCCGTCGGCGCCCTGATCGGCGTGCTCGAGACCGAGCACGTCGTCGTCAGCGGCGGCGGCCGCGAGGGGCAGACGAGCGCCACGTTCACGCCGTCGGGGGGCGGGCTGTCGCTCGGCGGCGGGCCGAAGCGCGGCAAGGTCCGCGTCCGCAACGACAAAGTCCTCGAAGCGCTCGTCGAAATCACCGGCGTCAACTTCGAGTGGAACGTCGACGCCTGGCGCGGCTGGCTGGCGACCCGCGACGCCCCGCCGGATCTCGACCTGCGCCGCGACTGAAGGGTGTCAGGCGGCGATCGGGTCGGCTGCCCGACGGATCCGCGGGAACCATTCGTCCTCGAGGACGTTGAGGGCGACCCGGTTTTCGAGGTTCGGCCGAAACACGGTGAGCAACAGCGGCGGCAGGAACCACGCCATGAACAGGCCGCCGTCGTGGGCCTTCCAGAACTGGCTGCCGAGGAGAACGGCGGCGGTGCAGCTGAGGAGCGTCCCCAAGTTCTTGCGCGGCGGCCAGATCGCCAGCGTCGCCATCATCGCCACGAACGCCGCCAGCACCGGGAGTCGGAACACGGCGTCGTTGCCGGGCAGGCCCCAGAACCCGGTGAGCGACACGGCATTGGGAAAGATCCACCCGAACATCTGCCGGAGCTGATCGAGGAACACCGTCGCGTCGGGGGCGGTGAACCACAACCCCGCGACCAGCGCCGCCAGCGACGCCGCCACGCCGACGACGAACCGCCCGATCCCGCGCTCCCAGTAGAAGCTGCACCACAGCGGAAGGAGGAACAGCGGGTAATAGATCGTGCCGATCGCCAGGCCGATCAGCGCCCCGGCGAGCATCGGCCAGCGGTAGGCGGCGATGGCAAGGATGATCAGCGCCCCGGGCAGCGCGTGATCGACGCGGCCGGTGAACAGCGCGGTCGAGGGGAGGAGCAGGTAGAGCACCGCCGCGGCGACGCCGAGCCGGACGTTGTCGAAGTGGCGCCAGCCGACGACCACCATCCCGACGACGATCGCCACCTGCGAGAGGATCGCCATGATCCGCGCGGTGAGGGCGTGGACTTCCTGCCGGGCCGCGGGCGGGGCACCCGCCGCGGCCCCGTCGGGCGAAAACAGCGACTGCGTCGAGATCTGCGGGAGCAGGAACAGCAGCGGGTAGCCCGGCCCGAGCCGGGTGAGCTGATCGGCGTCGAGCCCCGGCTCACGGGCCTCGATCCGGGTCGCCGCCTCGGCGGCCGCGAGGTCCTCCTGGGCCGGTGGGGTGACGACGACGTTGGCCAGGAGGAACACCAGCAGCGACCCGCCGAGGAACACCAGGCCACCGGGCGAGAGGTTCGACTCCAGCAGCGGCCGGCGCTCCATCAGGGTGTCGAGGAGCATCCGCACCATCAGGAACGCCGACACGGCGAAGATCCAGACGTAGCCGAGCTGGCGGGTGGCGTCGCTGTCGCGGAATTCACCGTATTCGCGGGCGAGCAGGCCCGGAGCGAGGAGGATCAGGGCCGCCAGGTCGACGTTGCGGATGCTGAACACGCGGCTGAACTTGAAGAACAGCGCGACTGTCAGCAGCGACGACAGGTAAAACCAGGTCGTCGGGTTGACGCGGTAATAATGGAAGAGAACGTCGCTCATGCGCCCCCGGCTGCCCCGCCGGCCGGCCGTCGTCGGCTGGCCAACACGACAGCCTACGCCGGGGGCAGGGTGGGGGGAAAGTGGGCTGGGCCACCGACCGGTGGCGGTCGCGGCACGGCGGCGACATCAGCGAGGAAAGCGCGTTTTCTCGGTTCGTTCGATCTGGACGACGACGCGGTCTTGCACGATCGCCAACACCGACCCGAAGCGGAGCCCGCGCAGGGCGTCGCCGATCCGTCTCAGGACGGCGTCAGTCGCCGGCTGCGCGGAGGACTGCGTTTCGATCGGCCGTGGGGAGTCGGGTCCGTCCGGCATGGCGGCTTCCTCACGATTGGAAGGACTGCTGACTCCTTTGGTATGGCAAGTGCCGTGCCGGGACCCGATCCGAACGCCAGGCACGCCCCTCCGTGACGTGGGTGCCGGTTTGTCTTTCCCAGTGTGACGGGGAACCATCGTGGTCGGGGCCGAGCGGCGGTTTTCCTGAACATGTCACGGTTGTCGTCCGACCAAATATCACGGACGACCTTGGGATGTGACGGAAAACTTGTTCCCATGATCCGACACGCAGCCGCCATGACCGAAACCGACCCCCTCGCCGCGGTGTGGCGCGAGACCGGCCGGCACCTCGAGATTGCTGTCGCGGTCGACGCGATTGCCGATGTGCTCTCGGCCGCGTTTCCTGTGGCGGGCATCCACGTGGTGCGCATCGTCGCCGATGGGCAGCGCGTGGAGGTCGTGGCGAGCGCCGGTCCGTCGGGTGCCCCCCAGCCGGCCTCCCCGGCCACGCCGCTCGCTGCGGCGCAGTGGCGGAGGCTCGTCGCCTGGGTACGGAGCGGCGCGGTGGCCACGACCGACGACGCCGCGGTCGCCGCGCTCGTGGCGGCGGTCGGCCATCCGCGCGGTGGCCTGGCAGGGGCGCTGTGCGGTGTCGATGGCCCGCTCGGCGCCGTCGTGTTCGAGCCGGCATCGGGCGAAGCATTTTCCGCCGCCGACCGGGCGCTCGTCGCCCGGCTCCTCGAGCCGTTCGCGGTGACACTCGAAAACGACGCCCGGCTCCACGAGCTGCGGTCGCTGCGGCAGGCGGCCGAGGCCGATCGGCGCTCGCTCCTGTCGCGGCTCGGCCGGCAGGAGATCGCCGAGGATGTCGTCGGCGCCCGCACCGGGCTGCGGCACGTGATGGAGCGGGTCGAGCTGGTCGCGCGCTCCGACGTGCCGGTGCTGATCCTCGGCGAGACCGGCACCGGCAAGGAGGTGGTCGCCCGCGCGATCCACACCCGCTCGAAACGTGCCGACGGGCCGTTCATCCGCGTCAACTGCGGCGCGATCCCACCGGAGCTCGTCGATTCGCAGCTCTTCGGGCACGAGAAGGGGAGCTTCACCGGCGCCGCCGACCAGCACCAGGGATGGTTCGAGCGCGCCGACCGCGGCACGCTGTTTCTCGACGAGATCGGTGAGCTCCCCCTGCCGGCGCAGGTCCGCCTCCTCCGCGTGCTCCAGGACCACCAGATCGAGCGCGTCGGTGGCAAGGCACCGGTGCGGGTCGACGTGCGGATCGTCGCCGCCACCCACCGCGACCTGGCCGCGATGGTCACCGAGCGCTCGTTCCGCGAGGATCTCTGGTACCGCGTGAACGTGTTCCCGATCCTCCTTCCCACCCTCCGCGAGCGCCGCGAGGACATCCCGGCGCTGGTCCGTCATTTCGCCCACCGGGCGGCGGTGCGGTTCGGCCTTCCCGAGGTCGAGCCGACCAGCGCCGACCTCCTGCTGCTCGGCGAATACGACTGGCCGGGCAACATCCGCGAACTGGGGGCGGTGATCGATCGGGCGGCGATCCTCGGCGGCGGGCGCGGGCTCGACGTGGCGGCGGCGCTCGGCCTGGGGCGGCGTCCGCCGCCGCCGGTGCCGGCCACCGATCCGACGTTGTTCGAGGTCGTGCCCGAAAGTACGCCGCTGGCGGCCGCCGTCGAGCCGGCGCCGGCGTTGGCCGACATCGTCCCCTTGGCCGTGACGATGCGCCGCCATGTCGAGCGGGCTTTGACAGCGACGCGCGGGCGGATCGAGGGACCGCGCGGCGCGGCGGCCCTGCTCCAGATCAATCCCCACACGCTCCGCGCGCGGATGCGGAAGCTGGGGGTCGAGCCGGGGCGGTTTCGGGACTGACTGCGGCCGCGCCGGCCGGCGGTGCGATCCCGGCGGCGGCGCTCGTCATGCTGCCGGTGCCGCGGCCGCTCGCTTCTTTTTCTGATCGGCAGGTTTGTCGCGCGCCGACGGCGGCGCCTGCTCGGCGTTCCAGACGTCGTAGAGCTTTTGGAGCTCGGCGACCCGCGCCGGCTCGGCGGCCGCCCGATCGCGCTGTTCGCCGACGTCGCTCGACAGGTCGTAGAGCTCGGGCTTGCCGCTGCCCCCCTTCGAGACCACGAGCTTCCAGTCGCCCTTGCGCACGGCCCACTGCTCGCCGCAGCGCCAGTACATCGAGTCGTGGGGGCGGCCGGTCTGACGGCCAGAGAGGTAGGGGAGGATGTCGACGCCGTCGAGATGCGCTGCCGCGTCGACGGGCTTGCCGGCGGCGGCGAGCACGGTGGGGACGACGTCGAGGTTCATCACCGGCAGGTCGTAGGCCTTGCCCGCCGGCAGCGTCCCCTTCCACTTTACGAGGAACGGCACGCGCGGGCCCCCTTCGAACGTCGTCATCTTGAAGCCGCGGAGCGGGCCGTTGCCCGACGTCGTCCCGGCGGTCGGGCCGCCGTTGTCGGCGATGAACCAGACCAGCGTGTTCTCCTCCTGGCCGAGGGCCCGCACCGTCTCCAGGACGCTGCCGACGGCGTCGTCCATCGCCAACATCATCGCCGCGAACGTCCGTCGCTTCCCCTCGGGGATCGTGGCGAACCGGTCGAGATACTTTTGCGGCGCCTCGAGGGGGGCGTGCTGGGCGTTGAACGGGAGGTAGAGGAACCACGGCTCCCCCGTGCGGTCCTTCAGCCATTCGACGGCGCGCTGGGCGTAGGCCTCGGTCGTGTAGAAGGCGGGATCGTCGACCGGCACGACCTCCGTCGAGCGGCGCGAATCGATGAACTGCTTGGGATGGAAGAACGGCGTGTTGCCCAGCGTGCCGTAGAACTGGTCGAAGCCCCGCGCCGTCGGTAGGTAGGGCGGTTTGCCGCCGAGGTGCCACTTGCCGATGCACATCGTGGCATAGCCGAGCGACTTGAGACGCGTGGCGAGCGTCGTCTCGTCGAGGTGCAGGCCGGTCTGCTGGGCCACGGCGTTGAACTCGTGGCCGAAGCGCGTCGGGTAGCGGCCCGTGAGCAGGCCGGCGCGCGATGGGCTGCAGTAGGTGGCGGCGACGTAGCCCTGCGTGCAGCGGACGCCGTCGCGGGCCAGCGAATCGATGTGCGGCGTGGGGATCTCGCGGTTCCCCTGGCAGCCGAGCTCACCCCAGCCGAGGTCATCGGCGTAGATCACCAGCACGTTCGGCGGTGCCGCGCTGCCCGGCCGGGAAACCCACAGACAACTCACCAGCGACAGCACGAGCAACGCCGCGACGCGCATGATCGACCTCCGGCGGAGACTTCTCAATTCCTGGGAACCTCGCTAAGGTACGCGGACCTTGCGGGTGTTCGTCAACCGGCGGCCCCGCCTGCGGGTGCCACCATCGCCCGCCGACAATCCGTTTTCCGCGTCGCTGACCTGTCGACTTGGAGGCACGCCCGACCCGCTCCCCCGCGGCGCTGGAGGTGCCCGTGCCTGTTTTCCCGGATAACGTCGAGACGATCGGGCGGACTCCGCTGGTGCGGATCAATCGCCTTGCCAGCGGCCTCGACGTCCGGCTGCTGGCCAAGATCGAGAGGCGCAATCCAGCCTTCAGCGTCAAGTGCCGGATCGGCGCGGCGATGATCGAGGACGCCGAGCGGAGCGGCAAGCTCGCGCCCGGCCAGCATGTCGTCGAACCGACCAGTGGCAATACCGGCATCGCCCTGGCGTTCGTCTGCGCCGCCAAGGGCTGCCCGCTCACGCTCCTGATGCCCGAGTCGATGTCGGTCGAGCGCCGCCAGTTGCTCCGCGGGCTCGGAGCGGAGATCGTCCTCACGCCGGCCGGCGAGGGGATGCGCGGAGCCGTGGCCCGGGCCGAGGAGATGGCCCGCGACCCGCGCTATTTCATGCCGCAGCAGTTCAAGAATCCCGCCAACCCCGAGATCCACTTCCGTACCACCGGCCCCGAGATCTGGAACGACACCGAGGGGCGGGTCGACGTGTTCGTCGCGGGCGTCGGCACCGGCGGCACGATCACGGGCGTGTCCCGGTTCTTCAAGCAGGCCCAGGGCCAGCGCCTCCACACCGTCGCCGTCGAACCGGCTGCCAGCCCGGTGCTCTCCGGCGGCTCCCCCGGCCCCCACAAGATCCAGGGGATCGGCGCCGGCTTCGTGCCCGACGTCCTCGACCGCAGCCTCGTCGACGAGATCCTCCAGGTGACCAACGACGAGGCCGTCGCGCTCGCCCGACGGATCGCCAAGGAGGAAGGGATCCTCTGCGGCATCTCCTGCGGTGCGGCGATGCACGCGGCGCTGCGCGTCGCGGCCCGGCCGGAGTCGGCCGGCAAGACGATCGTCGTCGTCCTTCCCGATTCTGGTGAACGCTACCTCTCGACCGGCATCTACGAAGCCTGAGCCCGCCACCCCGCCCACGATTCCCCTCGGAGCCCGTCTGCCATGTCCGACAGCCTTCTCCAGCGCAGCGTGACCACCGCCGTCGCCCGCAACTTGGCCACTACGACCAAGACGCGGCCGATGATGATGTCGATCACCCCGCGGCATCTGCTCCACCTGCTCCCCTGGGTGCAGGTCGAAGGGGGCGTGTACGTGTCAACCGGACGAAGGTCGAGCTCTCCAAGGCGGAGCGGATCGAGATCGTGCCGGCCGATGGCGGCCTCGCCTTCAATTCCGGTGAATTGCGCAGCGTCCCGCTGTTTTCCCGGTTTCCCGAGACGCTGCTCGAACAGATGCAGCAGCGCTTCCGCACCGAAGAGGTGCCGCTGGGCAGCGACTTGCTCATCGAGGGGCAGGATCGCAGCACGTTCTTCGTGATCGCCCAGGGGCAGGTCGAGATCCTCTCCAAGGGGGTCCACGGCCGCGATCTCCGCGCCGCCCTGCTCGCCGAGGGGGAGTTTTTCGGCGAGGTCGATCTGGTGAGCGACAAGCCGTCGGGGATCACCGTGCGGACGATCACCCCCTGCGTGCTGCTCACGCTCTCGCGCCAGGATCTCGACGCGGTGCTCGACAATCTTCCCGCCCAGCGCGACTCGTTCCGGCAGGCGGTCGACGAGCACCTCGCCCTGCGGTCGAGCGTCAACCGCTACGGCGAGCGCAACATCGACCTCGTCTCGGGCTTCGCCGAGAACGTCGAGATTCCCGAGACCTTCGTCGACTACGCCGCCAATCCGCGCGAATACGCCCTGGCCGCGATCCAGACCGTGGTCCGCGTCCACACGCGCGTCTCCGACCTCTACAACGGCCCCTACGACCAGCTCGAGGAGCAGATCCGCCTCACCATCGAGGGGATCAAGGAGCGCCAGGAGTGGGAACTGATCAACAACCAGAAGTTCGGGCTGCTCCACTCGGTCGACCCGGCGATGCGCGTCAGCACGCGCTACGGCGCCCCGACCCCCGACGACCTCGACGAGTTGCTGTCGCTGGTCTGGAAGAAGCCCGCCTTCTTCCTCGCCCACCCCAAGGCGATCGCCGCCTTCGAGCGCGAGTGCACGCGCCGCGGCGTGCCGCCGGTGACGACGACGATCCACGGCTCGCCGGTGATCATGTGGCGCGGCGTGCCGCTGGTACCCTGCGACAAGCTCGAGAACGCCGAGGTGGGCTATTACCACGACGACCGGGCGATCACGCGCGGAGCGCAGGCCGAAGGGTCGGGGATCTGACGGCCGAGGCGGGACCAGCGAACCGGAAACAACAGCATGAGCATGTCCGACGTGATCGGGACCAACAGGTCGGGGACCGCCGCCGAGGAGATCGGCGCCGCCGCCGCGCGGCTGGCGCGCGACGCCATCGCGGCAGCCGCCGTCGGGGGGATGGCGCCGCCGACGGCCCCCCCCACGGCGCCGGTGCCTGCCCCGATGATTCCCTCGGCCGCAGGCCAGCAGGTCGACGTCCCCCTGCCGACCGGGATGACCCTCCCCAGCGGGCTCCTCCAGCCCCATGGGCTCCCCCAACAGCCGCGAGAGGCCGCGCCGGCGACTCATCATCATTCCGTGCAGCGGGGCACCACCGACTGGACGGGGCTGCGGCGGTTCGTGAGCCAGGTCCGCGGCCTCGACCACCGGCAGTCCGCCCCGCTACCGGCGTGGCAGGGCGCCGGGCTCCAGTCGGCAGCGGGCGTGCCGGCGACCGCCGCGGCGGCGGGCTTCGACGTCGATCGCGTGCGTCTCGATTTCCCGATCCTCCAGGAGCGGATCCACGGGCACCCGCTCGCCTGGTTCGACAACGCCGCCACCACGCACAAGCCGCAGGCGGTGATCGACGCCCTCGCGCGGTTCTACGTTACCGACTACGCGCTGCTCCACCATGCCACCCGGCGTCTCGAGGCGATCGACAAACTGCGCCTGGTGGGGACGGCGCGGGACAAGGTCGGCGTGCTGTCGTTCGTGCTCGCCGGCCACGACCCGGTCGCGATCGGGCAGCGGCTCGACCGCGCCGGCATCGCCGTCCGGGCCGGCCACCACTGCGCCCAGCCGTCGCTGCGGCACTTCGGTCTCGAGGCGACCGTGCGCCCGTCGCTGGCGTTCTACAACACCGTCGCCGAGATCGACCGGCTCGCCGACGTCGTCGCCGGGATCGCTGCCGGCTGAGCGCCCGGCTCGCCGGGGGGCGGAGCGGGAGCGAGCGCGGCCGCCGGCCGGGGCGTGGTGGCGGCGGGTGCGGTCGCCCGGGCACCGTACGGCCAGATCAGCGGTGCCAGTGCCACCGTGACGGCCATCACCAGCAGGTTGAGCGGGCCGCCGAAGCGCAGGTAGTCGGAAAACCGGTAGCCGCCCGGGCCGTAGATCATGAGGTTGGTCTGGTAGCCCATCGGCGTCGCGAAGCCGCAGCTGGCGGCGACCGTGATCGCTATCACGAACGGCAGCGGATTGACGCCGAGGTCCGCCGCTGCCTGCCAGGCGATCGGGAACACGAGCACCGCCGCGGCGTTGTTGCTCATCAGTTCGGTGAACAGCATCGCCACCAGGTAGACGGCCGCCAGCACGGCGGAGGGGTTCGACCCGGCGGCCGAGATCGTGGCCTGAGCCAGCATCCCGGCCAGGCCGGTCTTCTCCAGCGCCCTGGCGAGGCCGAAGCTGGCGGCGATCAGCAGCAGCGACTCCCACTCGATCGCCCGCCGCGCCTCGCCGGCCGATATGCAGCGCGTGGCGATCACCACGCCGGCGGCGACGAGGGCCGCGGCGACCATCGGCACCCGATCGCTGGCGGCGGCGGCGACCATCGCCACCAGGACCGCGCCGGCGATCCAGGCCCGGTCGTGCCGTGGGGGCTGGGCACCGGCGATCTCGCTGACGAGGTAGAAGTGGCGGCGCGATCGGTTGCGCTCGATGAAACCGGGGCTCGCCTCGAGGAGGAGCGTGTCGCCCGGCTCGAGGACGATGTCGCCGAGCTTCCCCTGGAGGCGCTCGCCGTTGCGGGCCACGGCGATCACCACCGCGTCGTAGGCGGTGCGGAAGCGGCCGTCGCGGATCGACAGGCCGACTGCCGGGCAGGCCGGCGAGACGACCGCCTCCACCAGTACGCGCTCGCTGCGTGGCCCGTCGAGCTGGAACACCTGGTCGGTGGCGGGGCGCAGGCCGCGGATCTTCTGCAACTCGACGACGCTGTCGATCACGCCGACGAACACCAGCCGGTCGCCGGCCTCGAGGCGTTCGCTCGGGGCGACCGCGGCGAGCACGTGGCCGGCCCGGTCGATCTCCATGAGGAACAGCCCGTCGAGGCCGCGGAGCCCCGCCTCCTCGATCGTCCGCCCCACCAGCGCGCTGGCGGGATCGACCTCCATCTCGACCGAATACTGACGCGGGTCGTCGGTCTCGCTGATCGCCGGGCGCCGGTCGACGAGGAGGTGCCGGCTGGCGACGAGCAGGTAGACGAATCCCACCGCCAGCAGCGGCACGCCGAGCCAGGAGATGTCGAACATCCCCATCGGCTCCCCGGTCTTGGCCTTGAGCAGGCCGCTGACGACGACGTTGGTGCTCGTGCCGATCAGCGTGCACAGGCCGCCGAGGACGACCGCGGCGTTCATCGGCATCAGCAGCTTCGACACACTGAGCCGGTGCTTGGCGGCCCATGTACGGATCGCCGGCACCATCAGGGCGACGACGGGGGTGTTGTTCATCAACGCCGACACCAGCGCCGGCCCGGCCATCGTGCGGAACTGCGCCGCTTCGAGCGACTTCGGCCTGCCGAGCACCCGGTCGACGACCAGCGCCAGGGCGCCGGTCCGCTCGACCGCCGCGGCCACCACGAACAGCGCCGCGACGGTGATCATTCCCTCGTTGGCCATCCCCTTGAGGGCCTCGTCGGGGGTCAGGACCCCGGCGGCGAGGAGCACCACCACGCCGCCGATCATCGCCATGTCGGGGGCGCGCTGCGCCGACGACAGCAGCACCAGCGTGACGACGACGACCACCGCGGTGAGGAGGCTTTGCCAATCCACGGTCGTGTGCCCGCTGGTCGGTGAAAGCGTGCCGCTCGCGGCCGGGGGTCGGCGACGTGTGCCGATTCCGCCACGGGGGCGATGCGGAGGTTTTCCCGTCCCGGGCGGCCGCGGTGCAAGGGCAACCATCACCCCGGTCGGCGATTGGCGGAGCCGGCGCGGGCCATGGTACCCTGCCGCGGATCCACGGCTGGCTGTACCGGGTGGAGAGCGGCACGATCGACGTCCTCGTCGACGGCCAGGGTGCGGTGAAGCCGGCCGCGAAGATGCCGGCGAAGGGGCGGCGGTAGCAGGCGACCATGACCAGCCGCAACGACACGGCGCGCGAGCGCTTCAGCGACTATTACGCCCTCCCCACCGCCCCGTGGGACATCGGCCGGCCGCAGCACGCCTTCGTCGCCGCCGGCGACCGGATCGGCGGCCGCATCCTCGACTGCGGTTGCGGGAGCGGCGATCTGGCGATCTGGCTCGCGGAGCGCGGCCACGCCGTGACCGGCGTCGACTTCCTCGCGGCGCCGCTCGCGGCCGCGCGCGACAAGGCACGCCGCGCCGGTGTCGAGGCGACCTTCCTGGAGATGGACGCGTTGGCCGTCGGTGAGATCCCCGCGCGGTTCGACGCGGTCACCGACTCAGGGTTGTTCCATTCGTTCGACGACGCGGCCCGCGCCCGCTACGTGGCGGCGTTGCGCCGGCTGCTGGAGCCGGGGGCGCGGGTCTTCATCCTCTCGATGTCACCGGCCGAGCCGGGCGAGCAGGGACCACGGCGCGTGTCGGAGGGGGAGATCCGCACGGCGTTCGCCGACGGTTTCACGGTCGAGTCGATCGAGCCGGCCCGGTTCGAGGTCGTGCCGGGGATCGCCGGCGCGGAGTTCTCCCCCGGCGGTGCCCACGCCCTGTTCACCACGCTGCGGCGGGCCTGAGCCGGACGGCGCCTGGTCCGGCGGCGCCGCGCGGAGTAGAACTGGGTGTGGGCCGGGAGGGCGCGGCCGCGGAGGGTGGCTGATGGCACGCGTACGCAACGGCGGCCCGGAGCCGTCGGGCTTCCTGTGGCTCGTGGTCGCGGGACTGTCGCTAGTCGCCCCGACCGCCCCTGCGGTGATCATCCAGACGACCACCGGCAGCGGCAACACCACTGCCCCTCCCGACGATCCGGGCTGGGCCGCCGTCGGCGCCCGGGGGATCGGCACCGGCGTCTACGTGGGCAACGGCTGGGTCCTCACCGCGGCCCACGTCTGGTCGGGGCCGATCACCCTCTCGGGCAGCACCTACTTCGCCGTCCCCGGCTCCGAGGTCCGGCTCACCAATGCCGGCGTGCCGGGGATGACGGCGGACACCGACCTGATGATGTACCGGCTCACGGTCATCCCGTCCGGGATCGTCGCCCCGCGGATCGCCGCGGCGCCGCCGGCAGTGGGGACGGCGGTGACGATGATCGGCGCCGGTCGCGACCGGCAGCCGGGGCTGACGGAGTGGAGCGTGAACACGTCGGCGTCCCCGTGGACGTGGACCGAGGTCGCCTCGGGAGGCGATGCCGCCGGCTACAAGGCGAACATGGCCGCCCGCTCGATGCGCTGGGGCACCAACACGCTCTCCGGGACCGGCGCGTGGATCTCCTACGGCTACGGTGATGTGCGGTCGGTGGTGACGACGTTCGACTTCGTGCCGGGCAGCTCCGAGGCCCAGGCCAGCTACGGCGATTCCGGTGGCGGCGTGTTCACGAAGAACGGTGCCGATTGGGAGCTGGCGGGGCTGATGCTCGCGGTTGCCGGCTACTCCGGTCAACCCGATGCCGGTGCCAACGCCGTGTTCGGCAATGAGACCTTCTCCGCCGACCTCGCGCTCTACCGCCCGCAGATCATGGCGATCGTCCCCGAGCCGTCGGCGCTCTTGCTGGCCGGGATCGGCGCCGGCTGGCTGCTCCTCCGCCGGCGCCGGGCCTGAGCGCCGCCCGAGCCGATCGGTTCCGGACCCCCGGCGGCGTGCGGGGCCCCTGTCGTTCACGCGGGCCGGTCCCACCAGCAGCCGGAGCGCCCGATGCGGCTTTATCCCTGCGACCGCTATCCGCTGCCGCTGCCCGAGGGGCACCGCTTCCCGCTGGTCAAGTACCGGCGGCTGCGCGAGCGGCTCGAGGCCCACGCGGCGGCGGGGGCGGCGCTGGAGTTCATCGAGCCCCACGCGGCGACGGCCGACGAGCTGCTCCGCGTCCACGAGCGCGGCTACGTCGGGCGCGTGCTGTCGGGCAGCCTGTCGGCCGCCGAGGTGCGCCGGATCGGGTTTCCCTGGAGCGGGGAGCTGGTCGAGCGCTCGCTGCGCAGCACCGGCGCCGCCGTCGATGCCGCCGCGGCGGCGCTCGAGGATGGCGTGGCCGCAAGCCTCGCCGGCGGCACCCACCACGCCGGCAGCGACTTCGGCGAGGGGTACTGCGTGTTCAACGACACCGCCGTCGCCGCCCGCGAGTTGCAGGCCCGCGGCGCGGTCGGGCGCGTGCTGATCCTCGACTGCGACGTCCACCAGGGCAACGGCACGGCGCAGATCTTCGCCGCCGACCCGACGGTGTTCACGATGTCGATCCACGGTGCCCGCAACTTCCCGCTCCGCAAGCATCCCGGCTCGCTCGACGTGCCGCTCGACGACGGCTGCGACGACGCCGGCTACCTGGCGGCGCTCGAGCCGGCATTGGCCGAGTCGCTCGCCCGGGCGCGTGCCGACCTGGCGCTCTACATCGCCGGCGCCGATCCCTACGCCGGCGACCGGCTGGGGCGGCTGGCGCTGTCGAAGGCCGGGCTTCTGGCCCGCGACCGGGCGGTCCTGGCGGCCACCCGCGGCGCCGGGCTCCCCGTGGCGATCGTCTGCGGCGGCGGCTACTGCCCCGACGTCGACGAGATCGTCGACATCCACGCCGCGACGATGCTCCTCGCCGCCGGTTGGGCCTGACGGGTGTCGGCGGCAGCTCGGGAGCCGGCGCTCAGCCGCCGTCGCGCTCCCCGCCGGCCTCGTCGCTGTCGTCATCGTCGCCGTCATCGTCGTCTTCGTCTTCGAGCGCCGTGAACACGAACGCCGCGCGGCGCGGCGGCGGCATCGGCGAATCGGCGCCGCGGACGCTCTTCCACACGATCTCGTTGAGGAGCAGGTCGTCGGCGGCGTCTTCGCGCGAAAAATCCATCGCCAGCGAGGCCTCCGCCCCCCAGGCACTGGCGACGTTGCGCTCGTCGAGATCGACGGCCGCCGGCCGGCAGACATAGGGGGTGGGGTCAGCCGTCTTGGCGAACGAGCGGACCATCGGCAGCGCCGCGGCGTCGAACTGTGACATCGGCTCGAGGCCGAGGATCAACTCGATCGAGCGGAGCATCGAACTGGTCGAGTAGAGCGTCGAATCGACCGCCCCGCGCCGGGCCCACGGGCTGATCATGAAAGCGATCGTGCGGTGGGCGTCGACGTGGTCGGAGCCGTTCTGGGCGTCGTCCTCGACGACGAAGATCGCCGTCGTCGGCCAATAGCGCGACCGGCTCACCGCCTCGACGATCCGCCCGAAGGCGAGGTCGTTTTCCGCCATGAACGCCGTGGGCGTGAGCTTGCCGGGGCTCGCCCCGCTGGTGTGGTCGTTGGGAAGGCGGACGATCTGCAGCCGCGGCATCTCCCCCTCGCGCTCGAAGCGCGCCAGTTCGGCGATGAACCTGTCGGCACGCTTGAGATCGGAGTAGTCCTGGTCGAAGCTGCGGTAGCCCGGGTCGAAGCGCCCCTCGAGCGCCGGCACCTTGGCCGTGCAGGGGGCGTCGGGCGTCGGGCCGTTGGCGACCCATTCGCCGTAGCTGCGGAACGAGACCCCGGCGGCGATCGCCCGGTCCCAGATGTAGCCCCCCGCCGGCCGCGCCGCGGCGAAGTTCCCCTCGCTGGGATAGGGGAACTTCTTCGCGCGGTTGTGGCCGTAGGAGAGCGGCCAGTTGCGCTCGACGAAATCGGTGGCGTAGGCCCCCATGCTCCATTCGTGGCCGTCGGCGCTGACCTCACTCTCGACGTAGAAGTTGTCGAGGAGGACGAACTCCCGGGCCAGGGCGTGGTGGTTGGGGGTGACACGCTCGGGAAACAGGCACAGCGTCGGGTCGCCGTGCCCCTCGGGCATGTCGCCGAGGACCTGGTCGTAGGTCCGGTTCTCCTTCACCACGTAGATCACGTGGGTGATCGGGCTCTTCCCCCCGGCCGAGAGCGGGATCGGATGGTCGTCGAGCTCCTCGGTGGTGAAGGCGTCGAGTGCCGCCGGCGGCCGGCAGGCGAAGGCGCGCTGCGTCCACTCCGCGAGCCGGGCCCGGCCCGCCTCGTCGTCGGCGGGCAGGTCGATGAACGACACCGTCCCCTCGAACAGCCCGCCGATGTAATCGGGGGTCGGCGCGTCGCGGTCGTAGCCGGGGCGCGGGCCGTTGCGGTTGGAGTCGGAGATCACCCCCTTGCCGTTGGCGACCAGCAGCGTGCGGCCGTCGGCGGTGACGCGGACGCAGGTCGGATACCAGCCGACGGGGATGAACCCCAGGCTCCGCGAGCGCCCCGGTTCGGCGACGTCCCACACCGAGAGGGCGTTGATCGTGGCGTTGGAGACGTAGAGCCGCGTACCGTCGGGGGAGAGGGCGAGGGAGTTGGGGGTGTTGCCCGGCGGCGCGTCGGGCGACAGCGTGGCGACGAGCGTCTCGGTGACCGCGAGCGTGTCGGGATCGATCACCGACACACTGTTGCGGTTGGCGTTGGCGACGAACAGGCGCTCGCCGTCGGGGGTGAGGAGCATCTCGTTGGGGTGCTCCTCGACCTCGACCCGGCCGACGACATGCGGCGCGTCGGGTGTGGAGATGTCGAGGACCGCGACGGCGGCCTGTGCCCACAGCGAGACGTAGAGCCGCCGCCGCGCGTTGTCAACGACGCAGGTCCAGGGATGGGGGGCGTCGGCGATCACCCGCTCGAGGAGCGCGTCGGCGCGCTTGGTGATCGACGGGTCGTCGGTCGTCGGCCGTGGTATCGGCGCCGGCGCCGGCGCCACGGTGCCGAGGAGCAGCTCGGGATGGACGACGGCGGCATGCTCGGCCGTCGCCGGCGAGACGACCGAGACGGTGTGGCCCCAGACGTTGGCGGCGTAGAGGTGGCCGCCGGGGCCGAGGGCGATCCCGCAGGGGATGCCGCGGACCGTGGGCTCGCGCACCGCCACCGCTCCGGCCGGCACGAGCACGCCGGCCTCGAAGCGGAAGGCGAGGATCGTCTCCGCCGACCCTCCCGAGACGTATAGCCGCGTCCCGCCGTCGGCGAACGCCAGCCCCTGGAACGCGTCGTCGAGCCGCGTCCGTGACAGGATCCGCCGCGTCTCGATGTCGCCGACCGCCAGCTCGTGGGGCCCGTAGCCGCAGTGGAGAACGACGGCGTGGCGGCCGTCGGGGTGGAGGGCGATGTTGACCGGGAAGTCGCCGACCACGGTCTGCCGGCCGACCGGCCGCAGCGACCACTGGTTCGGGAGGATCACCGAGCCGTCGGGCTGCGGGCCTGGCGTGCGCCGGCCCGGATGGGGGGCGGTTTCGGGAGCGGCGGTGCTGCTGGGCTGCCAGGCGTTGGCCGGGTGCGCCGCGGCCAAGCCGATACCGATGATCGTCGCCGCCAGAATCGTGCAGGGGCGGTGCATGCCGGGTGTCTCCTCTGGGTTCCCCGTTGTACTGCGGGGCGCGCGGCCCTTCACCCGGTCGGGAAAAACTCGCCGTGGCCTCATCAGCCCCTCAGCGGCCCGCCGTGCGGAGGCCGGCCGGCACCAGCCAGCGCTCGAGCCGGTCGAAGCCGCGCTCGAGGCCGAGGGCCACCAGCGCCGCCGGGATCGCTCCCTCCATCAGCCGGGCGGCGTCGGCGAGCCGGATCCCCGAGAGGATCGCCTCGCCGTAGCCGCCGGCGCCGATCAGGCCGCCGATCGTGGCGGTGCCGACGTTGATCACCGCGGCGGTCTTGATGCCGGCGAGGATCGAGCGTGACGCCATCGGCAGCTCGACGAGGCGCAAGCGCTCGCCGGGCGTCAGCCCCAGCGCCAGCGCCGCCTCGCGGAGATGGCCGGGGATCGACGCCAGGCCGGTCGCCGTCCCGCGGATGATCGGCAGCAGGCTGTAGAGGAACAGCGCCAGCGCTGCCGGCCGCCAGCCGAGGCCGAGCAGCGGCACCATGAACACCAGCACCGCCATCGAGGGGATCGTCTGGATGATGCCGGCCGCGCCGAGGATCCAGCGCCCCGCGGCAGGATGCCGATCGGCGAGGATTCCCGCCGGCACGCCGACGACGACCGCCGCCGCCAGCGACACGAAGACCAGGAGGAGGTGCTGGCCGGTGGCGCGGAGGATGTCGTGGACGAGCCGGCGGAAGCCGTCGGCAGCGACCGGCGCGACGTCCCAGCCGACGCGCTCGCGGAGGAACGCCGTCGCCACCTCCGCCTCCCCCTGCTTGTCGACGCGCACGGCGGTGTTCATCCCCGCCATCGTCGGGCCGTCGATCGTCCCGGCCAGCTCGGCCAGCGCCGCGGCCACGGCCGGCGCCCGCTCGTGCAGGTCGGCCCGGGTGAGGATCAGCGCCCGGTACTCACGGAAGGCGCGGCGGTCGTCCTCGAGCAGCACCAGGTCGTGGAGGCGCGGTTCGGGATCGGTGGCGTAGAGGTCGGTGACCTGGATCGATCCGGCGTCGATGCCTTTGTAGGCCAGGGCATGGTCGACGACGCGCGGCGTCTGCCGCAGGCCGTAGGCGGCGCGGACGGCGGGCCAGCCGTCGGCGCGGCGGACGAACTCGTCGCTGAAGGCGAACTCGAGCGCCGCGATCGCCGGCTCGCCGGCACGGGCCACCAGATCGCCGATCGTGCGGATCCCGAGCCGCTCGGCGAGCTCGCGCTTCATCGCCAGGCCGTAGGTGTTGTCGAACCCCAGTTCGGGGCCGGCGACGATCCCGCGCGCGGCCAGCGCCTCCGCCAGCCGCTCGGGCGCCGCGGCCGCGGCGTCGCGGAGGATCTCGGCGGACAGCGTCCCGGTGTATTCGACGTAGCAGTCGATCTCGCCGCGCTCGAGCGCCTGAAAGACGATCTGCGTCCCCCCCAGCGCCTTACGGTGAACCGGTTCGCCGCCGGCGTGGCGCACGGTGGCGGCGAGGATCTCCCCGAGGATGATCCCCTCGGTGAACCCCTTCGACCCGATCACGACGCGCTCCGCCGCGCCGGCCCGACCGGCCAGGCAGGCCGCGGCCACCAGCCCCCAGATCGTCGCCCGGCGCGTCATCGGTGATCTCCTGCGGTCATGCCCGGGAGCCGGTGGGCGAGGATGAAACGGCGCACCGACTCGTCGGCGGGGGAGTGGATCAGGGCGTCGAGCGTGCCGCGCTGGACGATCGTGCCACCGCCGAGGAGGACGATCTCGTCGCCGAAGAAGCCGGCCTCACCCATGTCGTGGGTGACGAGGACGACGGTCTTGGCGAGCTCGCGGAAGATCCGCCGCAGGTCCTCCTGGAGGTCGTACCGGACCAGCGGGTCGAGGGCCCCGAGTGGCTCGTCGAGGAGGACCACCGGCGGGTCGAGCGCCAAGGCCCGCATGATCCCGAGGCGCTGCCGCTGGCCGCCGGAAAGCGCCCCCGGCGGGCGGTCGAGAGCCGCCTGCGGCAGGCGCACCAGATCGGCCAGCTCGTCGACGCGGCGCCGGATCCAGTCGGGGTCGCGCCCCCGGCGCCGCGCCAGCAGCGTGACATTGTCGCGGCCGCTGAGGTGGGGAAACAGGCCGCCGTCCTGGATCACGTAGCCGATCCGGCGCCGCAGCTCGAGGGCGGTGGCCGCGGTCATCGGCTCACCGTCGATCGTGACGCCGCCGCTGTCGGGGGTGATCAGGCCGACGATGATCCGTAGCAGCGTGCTCTTGCCGCAGCCGCTCGGGCCGATCAGCACGGTCGTCCGCCCGCGCGGCACATCGAGGTTCGTCGGTGCCAACACCCGCTGGCCGGCGAAGCTCTTCGAGACGTTGCTGACGGCGATCATCCGGCGCTCTCCGATGGCGGGGGGACTGCCTTCCCGGGGACAGGGCGGTGCGGCCGCGACAATGTCACGCTGCGGCAAGTACCGCGGATCGACGTCGGTCGGGAGGGGAGGGGTGCCCGGTTCGCTCCGGACCTGGAAATAGCCCCATAGTTCGGCGGCGTCGTCTGCCGTGCCTTGCGGCTGCGCCCGGCGCACGCGCGCCCGCCAGGCGACGGGGCAGGGGCGGTCGAAGCGCCCGAGGGGCACCAGGCCGTCGGAGAGCGCCGTGGCGGGGACCGCGACGCTCGTCCACGGTCCGCGCAGCGACGTCTGGAACTCGACCACCGGTAACGTCACGGCGACGCCTTCGGGAAACCCGAGGCGGAGGGCCACCGCCTGGCCGGGCCGGGGCACGGCCGGCTCGGGAGCCGCTGTGAACCCGGAGAACAGCGCGTGGGCGGCGGCATCGAAGCCTGCCACCTGGCGCCAGCCGAGGGTGCGCTTCTGGGCGTCGTCGACCCACGATTGGCCGAGCGTGACGCGGTACTGCCCCTGGCTCATCACGTCGGCGGTGGGCTGCTGTGGATGGGGCAGGCCGATCGCGTGGCCGACCCCCTCGTGGTAGACGACGCAGTCACTCCCGCGGTAGGGCACGCGCCAGCCGTCGGCACTCACCAGCCCCCAGCCGTTGCCGGCCTCGGCGAGGTAGGTGGCTCGGGCTCCCCCCGACGCCGCACCGGGGACGTGGATCCCGTCGGGGTACAGGGCCCCCTCGAACTCCCACCCTGTTCCGCGCGGGGAGAGGCGGTGGAAATCGTCGAGCGGCCGCCAGTTGATGTCGCTGAGGACGACGAGGACGGGAAACGCCGCCCTCGTCTCGCGCGCGAACGAAAGCCGCTCGTCGGCCTCGCGGAGGGTCCGGAAGAAGATCGCGTCGGCATCCCCTTCCCGCAGGGCCGCCGTCGGGAGCCGCGACACCAGCGCCGCCTCCTCGACGCGGGCCACCAGTTCGGAGCGCCCCTGGAACTCGCGCGCGTGGAACGCCTCGATCCGCCGCGCGAACCACTCGGCGCGCTCCCGCCAGTCGGGGAGCACTTCTCGGTCGGCGGGCACGAAATGAACGACAGTCGCCTCGATCCGCGCGATCGGGTGGCGGCCGTCCCACGTCGTCAGCGACGGCGCGGGTTCGGCGGCGACCAGCGCCAGGCTGCACAGCGCGGCGCCGGCGAACGCCGCGGCCCGAACCGATCGTGCCGCCGGGCGGCTCATCGGTCGCTGGCCGTCGCGGGAGGCACCGTCTGCCGACCGCCTTGAGGCTGGCGCTGGCGTTGCTGCTGGCGCTGCCGCTGGCGCGCGGGGTTGCCGCGGCCCCAGCGCGGCTCCTGAAGGGTCGCGTTCCACGTTTTCCAGGCCTCCTCGAGGCGCTGCCGCGCCTGCGGCTCGGCGGTGCTCTTGTCGGTCTGCTCGCCGAGGTCGGCGGCCAGGTCGACGAGCATCGGCCCGGTGCCGCCGGTCGCGTCGACGAGTTTCCAGTTCCCCATCCGGATCGCGCGCTGCTGTCCGAAGCGCCAGTACAGCGCGTCGTGCGGGGCGCCGCCGCGGTCGCCGGTGAGGAACGGGCGCAGGTCGACGCCGTCGAGCCCGTCGGGGCGGGCGATGCCGGCGGCGGCCAGTGCCGTCGGGGCGATGTCGAGTTGGATCACAGGCTCGTCGTAGGTCTTCCCGGCCGGCAGGGTGCCTGGCCAGGAGACGACGAACGGCACGCGCACGCCCCCCTCCCAGGTGGTCGCCTTGTGGCCGCGGAGGGTGCCGTTGCTCGACGCGTTGACCGGCGGGCCGCCGTTGTCGCTGATGAAGAACACCACCGTGTCGCCGGTCAGCTTTCGCTCGGCGAGCGCCGCCGTGACCTTCCCGACCGCGTCGTCCATCGCCGCGAGCATCGCCGCGTAGGTCCGCCGGCGCGGCGGCGTGACGCCGGCGAAGCGCGCTTCCGAGCCGGCGCGCGCCTCCATCGGTGTGTGGACCGCGTTGAACGTGAGCATGAGGAAGAACGGCGCTGCCGCATGGCGGTCGATGAACGCCACCGCCTCGCGCGCGAAGGCGTCGGTGAGATACTCGTTCTCGGCCACCGGCTCGCGGCCGCGGCGGATCGCGTTGGGCCCCTTGTCGCCGTCGGGAAACGGCCCGTAGCCGTGGGCGCCGCCGAGGAACCCGAAGAACTCGGCGAACCCGCGCGACTGCGGCTGATGGTTCGGCCCGTTGCCCAGATGCCACTTGCCCACCAGACCGGTGGCGTAGCCCGCCTTGCCGAGCCGGTCGGCGAGCGTCGTTTCGGTGAGGGGCAGGCCGATCTCGAGCGTGTCGGGGCCAGGCGGGCCGGGATTGAATTCGTGGCCGAAGCGCTGCTGATAGCGGCCGGTGAGTAGCCCGGCGCGCGTCGGGCTGCAGTAGGGGCCGGAGACGTACCCCGACGTGCAGCGCACACCCGTGGCAGCCAGGGCGTCGAGGTGCGGGGTGGGGACGTCGCGCCCCCCTTGGAAGCCGAGGTCGGCGTAGCCGAGATCGTCGGCGACGATGACGACGATATTGGGCCGCCGCGGCACGTCGGCACCCCGCGCGGCACCGGCGGTGAAGGGGGTAACGAGGCACAGAACAGTGGTCAGGACATGGAGTACACGGTGCATCGAATCCCCCGGAACTGAACAGCGTCGCGGCCCCCCCGGCCGCAGGACCCGGGATTGTCGGCCGTACCGCCGAAGCCGGTCAATCGGGGCTGGCCCGATGGGACCGGTCGCCGACAAACCGGCGCACCCGCGGCCCCACTACCCCCAGTCCACGGGACCCGCGTAGCCCCTCCGCCGTCGCCCTCGCATCGGCCCGTCGCCATGTCGTGCGGGTCGATGCGAGGGCAAAGGCGCGAGGGGCGCCCCCCTCTGCAGAGCCCGAGCAGAGGCTCGCGCACGATCGCCCTGGCACCACTCCCGCCAATCGGCCCGGAATCCCGAGCCGATCCATCGGCGGGATCGAGCCGTATACTCACGCAAGGCAAGTTCTATTCGCACGGAGACTGCACCGATGAGACGCCCCAGCCGCCGCGATCGGCGTCGCCCCTGCCCGCTCGGCCCCGGCGAGACGCTCGAGCCACGGCTCGCCCTGGCCGTCGTGGTCGTCAGTCCGCTGCCCGATCTCACCGTGCCCGCGGCCGCGACGTCGCAGACGATTTCGCTCTCCGGCCGGTTCGACGACACGGCCGTGACCGGGACGCTGGTGCGGTTCACGACCAATTCCCCCGCCCCTGACGACCGGATCTTCGTCGAACTGTTCGACCAACCGGGGGCGGGGCGCACGCGGACCACGCCGCAGACGGTCGCCAACTTCCTCGCCTATGCCGACGAGGGGCGCTACGCCAACACGATCATCCACCGGCGTGTGACCGGGTTCGTCACCCAGGGAGGTGGATTCAGCGCCCCGACGGCCCCCTACGGCGGCCCGGGGGGTGCGCCGACGGTGATCGCGACGAAGCCGCCGGTCGTCAACGAGCCGGGCAATACCAACATCCGCGGCACGATCGCGATGGCCAAGCTGGGCAACAATCCCGACAGCGCCACCAACCAGTGGTTCTTCAACCTCGCCGACAACTCCTCCAACCTCGACAACCAAAACGGCGGCTTCACCGCCTTCGGCCGCGTCCTCGGCAACGGCATGGCGGCCGTCGACTCGCTGGCGGCCGTCCCCACCTACAACGCCTCCGGCTACTACGGCTCCTACGGTGCGGCCGTCTATCCCAACGGCGAAAATGGCGCCTTCACCGACCTACCGATCCGCGACGTCCCCATCCCGATCCCCAATCCGCTCGTGGTCCAGCCGGCGCAGTTCGTGTCGTTCCCGTCGGTCAGCCGGGTCGGCGAACTGGTGTACACGGTTTCGAGCAGTAATCCGGCCCTGGTGGCGGCGAGCATCGGCGACGGCGTCCTGCGGCTCGATCATGCCGTGAGTCAGTCGGGCACGGCGGTGATCACCGTCCGCGCCGCATCGGCCCTCGACCCGACCGACTTCAAGGAAGACCAGTTCACGGTCGTCCGCCAACCGGCGATGGCTGGCGGCCTCGTCGGCCGGTCCGGGAACGAGCTGTGGGTCAGCCGGCGCACCAACGGCGTCGCGACGACGACCCTCCTCGCCACGCTCGCCAGCGCCACGGTGACCGCCACGCTCACCGGCGACTTCAACGCCGACGGCCGTGACGACACGGCGCTGCGCAGCGGCAGCGGCCAGTGGCAGGTGATCCTCACGCCGGCCAGCGGCACGGCGACGCCGCAGGTCTGGTCGACCTGGCCGATGAGCATCAACTGGACCGACTATGTTGCGGGCGATTTCAACGGTGACGGCCGCACCGACATCGCCGCCCGCAATCCGACCAACGGCAACTGGCGGATCGGCGTCAGCACCGGCGGATCGTTTTCCGACGCCGCCTTCTGGAACTGGCCGGCAAACGTCGCCTGGACCAACGTCATGACCGGCGACTTCACCGGCGACGGCCGCACCGATCTCCTCGGCCGCGACCCGCTGACCGGCCAGTGGCGCCTGTCGCGGTTCAACGGCTCGATCTACGTCAGTAGCACGGTCGCCACCTGGACCAACGCCGTCAGTTGGTCGAACTTCGTCACCGGCGACTTCAACGGCGACAAGCGCCTCGACTTCGCCGGCCGCAATCCCGTCACCGGCAACTGGCGGCTGGCGCTGTCCACGGGCGTCGGGTTCAGCGACCTCTACCAGTGGAACTGGTCACCGGCGGTGACCTGGATCAACGTCATGACCGGCGACTTCAATGGCGACGGCCGGACCGACATCGCCGGCCGCGATGCGCTGACCGGCACGTGGCGGGTGTCGCGGATCAGTAATGCCGTCGCGGTCAGCGGCGCGTATGGCACCTGGGGGGCGAGCATTCCCTACGACTTCTTCGTCGTCGGGGACTTCAACGGCGATGGCCGGGCCGACATCAGCGCCCGCAACCGCAACACCGGCACCTGGCGTGTCGCCCTCGGCGGGGTGAGCACTTTCACCGACACCGCCTACTTCAACTGGTCGACGCTCAAGACCTGGTCGTGGGGAGCGGCGGCACGGACCTGAGCGAGCGGCGTGCCCGCGACCCCGTCACTCGGCCATCAGCTTCCGTCGTGCCTCCTCGATCGCCTGCTTCTTGTCGGCCGTGACCTCCGGCCAGGCGAGGCCGAGCCGGCCGATGGTGCCGGCGAGCACCGCCGCCACGACCGCACGGCTGACCCACTTGCGATCGGCGGGCACGACGTACCACGGCGCGTGCTCGGTACTCGTCGCGGCGAGCAGCGCCTCGTAGGCGGCCATGTAGTCGTCCCAGTGGCCGCGCTCGGCGACGTCGGACGCCGAGAATTTCCAGTGCTTGGCCGGCTCGTCGATCCGCGCCAGGAAGCGCTTCCGCTGCTCCTCCCGCGAGACGTTGAGGAAAAACTTCAGGACCACCGTGCCGTTGCGGGTGAGATGGCGCTCGAAGGCGTTGATGTCGTCGAACCGCCCCTCCCAGGTCTTCTTCTTCGCCTCGACGCCGGGGATTCGCTGGGCGGCGAGCAACCCGGGATGGACTCGGACGATCAGGACCTCCTCGTAGTAGGAGCGGTTGAAGATCCCGATCCGGCCCCGTTCCGGCAGCCGCTTCATGCAGCGCCACAGGAAGGTGTGGTCGAGCTCCTCGGCCGACGGGTGCTTGAAGCTCGTCACCTCGACCCCCTGCGGATTGATGCCGGACATGACGTGCTTGATGACGCCGTCCTTCCCGGCGGCGTCCATCGCCTGGAAGATCGCCAGCACGCTCCAGGTGTCGGCCGCCCAGAGGAGCTCCTGCATCCGTGCCAGTTCCTCGACGTCGGCCGCGAGGAGCTGTTCGGCCTTCTCGCGCCGCTTCTTCTCCGGCTCCTTCGGGTCGCCGGCCCAGGCCGGATCGTGGTCGGCGAGGCCGAACTTCCTCCCGGGGCGGACGCGGAACAGGTCGTCGATGCGCTCGAGGTCGACGGGCATGGCATCGATCCTCCGGAGGGCGTGCCGACGGGCGCTCAACGCCCGCCCGTGATCCGTCACGGCGCCTGGACGTCGTGCCCGTCGCGTAGGTGGCATTCGACAACATACCTGAACGCGAGCCAGCGGAGGGGCGGCAGCGACGTCAACCCGTCTGCGACCCGCCACAGCCATTCGGTTCGCGCATCGACGAAGCTGATCACGGTGTTGTCGTAGCCGATCAGGGTATCGAACGCGGCCTCGAGCCGCCGTGGGATCGTGAATTGGTTCCGCGCGAACAACCGCCATTCGGAACGACGGCGGGCGTGGTACCAGGCAATCGACGGATTGAGGAGGTTCGGTTCCACGGCCACGTACCGACCCCCGGGCTTGAGCACGCGGCGGATCTCGGCGAGGGTCCCTTCGAGGTTGCCGACGTGATGGAGGAAGTCCCACGAGTTGACGGCGTCGAACGATCGATCGGCGAACGGGAGCCGGGTGGCGCTGCCGACATGTACCCGGCAGTTGGCGAGCCCCCGCGTGGCGAGGTTCGCCTCGGCCCGGCGGATCATCGCCGCCGAGCCATCGATCCCCTCGAGCCGGTCGGCGTGGCGGCAGAGGATCGGGAAGTACAGGGCCGTCCCGCAGCCGACGTCGAGCATCGAGCCGACGCGCAGGGGATACAACCGCGCGAAGGCCCGCTCGAACATCCGGGCGACGATCGGCCGGTTTTCGAGGAGATCGTCGTCGAACCGCTCGCGGTACAGTCGCGAGCGGTGCCCGACGATACCGTCGTAGTGCCGGCGGGTGGCTTCGTCGTCGAGCAGCATCCGAGTGCCTCGTCGGCGCCAACGCACCGGCCACCCGCCGGCACCCGGCTCACAGGCCAGCTGATTGCGCGGGGTGTCCGGTCAAGCCGCCGACAGGGCGGCGGGGCGTTCGACGTCCACCGTGCCCGCCGCGCCGGCGGCTGGCCGGCCGCGGTGGGCCAGTACACCGGATTCGTCGAACGTGGCCGACTCCTGGTAGCCGTCGCTATCGGAGTTGACGGCCCACAGGTCGTGGTTCCGGTCGAGAAGCACGTTCTCGGCGGCCAACAGTCCCATCAGGATGCTGTGGTCCTGATTGTTGTACTTGAACGACCCGTAGCGTCCGATCACCGTCAGGCCGTGGATCCCGCGGAGGAAGTGAGCGATCGTCTCCACGTGCCGGCGGTAGCCGATTTCGTACACCGGATATGACCTGGGGAGGTGGACGACGTGCCCGTCGCTGACCGGGTGGTCGCGGAGCAGGCCGACCGTGCGCATCTCCGCGGCCGCCAACCGCTGCAAGTCGGCATCGCTGGCAGACCAGACGGGGTCGGTGGAAGTACACCAGTATTCGCAGCACACGACGGTGTCGGACGGGGACTGACCGCCGGGCGGGCCCCAATTGTTGAAGTTCGTCACCCGACCGACGCCGACGGCGGGGTCGTGGACGTACACCCACTGGTCCGGAAACAGATGCGGCGTCCCCACCCGCAGGTAGACCAGGATCGTGTTCCGGAAGGAGAGTTGGTGAGCGGCGGCGACCACCGCGGGAGGAGTGGATGCGAGACCATGGACAAGGTGCGTCAGGGGCATCGTCGAGACGACCCGATCGTACTTTTCGACACGGCCGTGTTCGAGTCGCAATCCGGTGACCGCGCCGGAGGTGGTGAGGATCTCGGTCACGGTCTCACGGCACAACACGCGTCCTCCGTCCGCGACGATCCTTGCGGCGAGGCGTTCGTACACCATGCCGGTGCCGCCGCTCGGGTAGGCGAAGCAGTCGGCGAGAGTCCGGTGGCGGCGCAACCGACCGCCGGACAGGGCGTTGGCGACGACGTCGGCGAGCGAGAGCCGACGGATGCGCTGCACGGCGAAGTCGTGGCTCAGACGCGTGCAAGGAATCCCCCACAGTTTCTCGCTGTAGGTCTTGAAGAACATTTCGAACAATCGGCGCCCGAACCGACGCACGACCCAGTCCTCGAACGAATTCCCGGCGCCTCGGCGGGCTTGGCCGCCGACACGCGCTGCAGCGTAGCTGACGATCATGCGAAGGCATTCGCCGATGCCGAGGTGGCGGACGATGTCCAGCGGTCGCAGGGGATAGGCGAACAGCTTGCCGTCGAAGCGGATCCTGGTGAGCCGATTGATGACGTGCCAGTCGTCGCCGACGACCGTCCGCCAAAAACGATTGACCCGCGGATCGGCGCTGAAAAAGCGATGTGGCCCCAAATCGACGCGTCTGCCCCAGAGATCGATCGACCGCGACAATCCCCCGACCTGCGCGGCTGCCTCATAGACATCGACGGCGATGGCCGCGCGGGCCATCTGCCACGCGACGGTGAGCCCGGCCGGTCCGCTCCCGATCACGGCGACGCGGCGCGGTATCCGACCGGCGGAGCGGCCCCCGGCCGACGGCTCGGTAACGGGGCTCGCCTCCGTCCTGATTCCTCCCTGGATCATCCGTAGACTCCTCGTGCCGGCGTCAGGTAATTTCCGCGCGGGGATTGTCGGTATCCACCTCGCGGCGGCCGCGGGGAGCTGCCGTCGCCGGAAGTAAACCGTTCGCGATGTCGAGCACACATCCCCTTCGGATCCCGTCCTCGGCTACCGCGGCTATCGGCATCGCCCTGCTCGTGGCCGTGTGCTGGTTCATGTACGGCAGGACCCTGAATTACGAGTTGATCTTCGACGATCGCCCGTCGATCGAGTCCAACGAATCGATTCGTCGGCTCAGCCCTCTGTTCGGCACGGCCGCTTTGCCCGGCCCCCTGCGGCCGTCGCCAGGCACTCCTCTCGAGGTCCGACCAGCCGTCAACTTGACGTTTGCCCTCAACTACCATTTCGGAGGTACGGACCCCAGAGGCTACCGCTTGGTGAACCTCGCAGTCCATACCATTGCGGCGCTGGTTGCATGGGTGATCGTGGCAGCGACGGTGACTTCTCCGCCGTTCGCCGGCCGGTTCAGTGGGCGCGCGGGGGCGACGGGATTCGCCGCCGCCCTGGTGTGGATGGCCCACCCGGTCCACGAGGAAACGATCGTCTATCTGACCCAGCGGACCGACCTGCAGATGGGGCTGTCCTATCTCCTCACGCTCTGGGCGGCAATCGCGTACTGGCGCTGCCGCGGATGGCAGTCGCGGCTCGCGCTGGCGGCCGTCGCGGCTGTCACGAGCGTTACTGGCATGCTCTCCAAGGAGATGATGGCCTCGGTTCCGGCCGTCTTGGCGCTGTACGAGTGGACATTCCTCGGCGGTGCGCCGCTCGCGATCCTACGCCGCTCCTGGCCGCTGTACCTCGGGGTGCTCGCCAGCCTGCTCCCGCTCGGCGTGCTCTACGCGCGTGGCGCGGGGACTCCCCTCGCCGGATTCAACAACACGATCTCCGCACACGACTACTGGCTGACGCAGAGCGGGTCGTTTTTCGTTTACTGGCGGCTCCTGTTCTGGCCGATGCCGCTTCTGCTGCACTACCAAGTGCCGACGCTGCATTCGCTCGGCGCGGCCTGGCCCGCCGTAGTCGGCCTTTCTGCCTACGTCGCGGTCACCGCCGTTGCCGTGTGGTATCGGCGTCCGCTGGGGTTCTCGCTGGCGTCGTTCTTTCTTGTCCTGTCACCGACCTTGATCGTGCCCTTGCCCCACGAGGAGATCGCCGAGAGGCGGATGTACGTGGCCTCCCTGGTCGTCCTCCCTTTCCTGACGATCTCGGTCATGGAAGCGACCCGGGTGCTGGCAACGCGCGTCCTCGGAACGCGGACGGCCGGTCGCGTTCGGCTGGCGGTAGCGGGATCGTGGCTACCGACCGTCGCCGTGACGGCGTTGTCGGTGGGCGTGGTGGTCGCGACCGTGCCACGCTTGGCGACGAGGTCCGGGCTGTGGGACCACGTTCTCGCCCACCAGCCCGACAACGCCCTGGCCCTTGCATTCGCCGGCTGGCAGGACTACGAGGATGGCGCCGTCGACGCGGGCATCGACAAGGTCACGCGGGCGTGGCGGATGAGCCCCGGAACTCGGTTCCTGGCGAATGTCGTGATCGCGGTGCTCGATCGGACGCAGCGCTATCCGCAGATGCTCTCGGTATGCCGCACGCACCACCGTAACCATCCCCGCCTGCCGGCGGCGGTCCAAGCGCTGGCAGTGGCCCTGGAAAAGAACGGACGGGTTCTCGAGGCGATCGACACGTATCGCGAGGTCATCCGGCTCAAGCCCGATGCCTGGGACGCCCACAGCGCTTTGGCGACCCTGCTCGCCGAAAACGGCGCGATCGGCGAGTCGATCGAACACTTCGCAATCGCCACCGACCTTCACCCCGACTTCATGAACTGCATGAACCTGTTCTCGCTGTATCGGGACACGAACCACGTCGAGGCGGCGCTCGCGATCGCCCCGCGGTTGGTGGAGGCGGCGCGCCGAGAACTACCGGCCGACGAGGCGGAGCCGATTCTCCGCGACATCGCGCGGTACGATGCGCGTCGTCAGCAGATGGATGACGACGATCTGCCGTCGTCGGGCGGCACTCCCGAACGCCACGGGGACCGTGGTCGCAAGGAACGCTGACAGAACACGACCGCGCTTGTGATCACTGTCGGCCGGCATCGTGCGGCGGTGGACAGGCGATCGGGGTGGCCGTCGCGGCCCGCCGGTCTGGATCGACGGCGGTGAATCGTACCGACACGATCCACGGTGCGGCCCCTGCCGTCCAGTGACCGTAGGTTGTCGCGACGATCGCGTCGTCGGAGAGCCGCTCGAGCGACGATTGGTCTCCAGGGTCCAGGTGACACGGCCGGTCACTCCACCCGCGTGAGCGCCTCCACCGTGAAGGGGCGACCTTGAGGCGACGGCCCGGATCTTGCACTCCATAATCGAGAGTTTTTTTGCAAGGCATGACAAGAGCCTGTAAGCCACTTCTTGACGAGTATCTTGCCGGTTTTCCCTGCGTCGCCGAGCGGCGCTGTCGGTACGGACTGGTGATCACCAACGACAGCGAACTGCGGCAGATCGACGAAGCGATTGTCGCCGTGCCGTTCTCACACCTCTGACCGGCAGCCGAGCCGGCACACTCCCCGGCACAGTCGGCGTCCGCCGGCGGCCTGCTGGAGCCGTCACGGCGGGAGACAGAGTCGCGTTTTCCTCGGAAAACAGCGGGAAACGCGGGATTTCAGTATCCCCGGCAGGGATCGAACCTGCAACCTTCAGCTCCGGAGGCTGACGCTCTATCCAATTGAGCTACGGGGACGCGGCAGCAAAGTCTACCAGCCCGCAAATCGGCCCACCACCTCCCCGCGACGGCGGCCCACCGCCGGCGACCGTCAGGCCGAGCGGCGAAGCGGCTGCGCGGTCACAGGCGCTTCATCGGCCCGACCCCCGATCGGGATCGTCGCCAGGGCGGTCGCCTGGGCTTCGGCGACCAGGGACTCCAGGTGCCTGTGGCGCGAACGGTAGCCCCACGGCGTGCCCGCCGCGACCAGCCGGCCGAGGAGCATCGGCACCGTTCCCAGCGGAGCCGTCGTCACCGTGTGCCGGAGGACCTCCCAGGCATGGGCGGCGTGGGCGGTGATGCCCCCGCCCCCGACCCGCGAGCGCCAAAAGAGCCGCTCGGCGTGGAGGCCTTGGACGAACGCCGGCACCCGGGCCGCCGGCAGGACGGGCGCGAGGACCTGGCTGGCAGGCTCGATGACCGTCGTCGCGCCGGCGCGTGACAGCGCGACGGCCAGATCGGCGTCGGCCAGCGTCGCGCAGGTCGCCGCGAAGCCCGGGCCGCCGCGCGACAGCACGTCCCGCGACCAGAAACCGGCCTCGAGGACCGGACCGACCGGCGACCGGACCGGCACCGCCGGCACCTCGACCGCGCCGCGCCGCGCCACGACCGCCACGCGGCGGCCGCCCGCCGTGACACGCAGGCCGGCACCGACGATCCGGGCGCGGTCCTGCTCCGCCACCGTCACCGGGATCACCGCGTCGGCCTCGCCGGCGACGATCCGCTCCACCGCGGCGTCGGTCCATCCCGGGGTGGCACGCCACCCGGCGGCAAGGACGTGGACCACCGTCCCGGTCGCCGCGGCGAGGGCGCCGTTCACGCAGCCGACGAGCCCCCCGCGCCGCGGTGCGGCGACGAACGTCACCTCTTCCGCGATGTGCCAGGGATCGGCATAGTCGCAGCCCAGGCCGACGATCACCTCGGTGTCGGCAGGACGGTTTTCCAGCACGCTGACGAGCGTCTCCTCCAGTGCGGCGGTGTCGCCGGTCACCGGAACGACGATCGACAGCCTGCGCCCCGTGCAGGCGCGCGGCATCATCCAGGCCCCCCGATCCCGGAACCCCCCCGAGCCCCTCCGCCGGGCCAGACGCCCGGCCCACGCCACGTCAGGCGGCGGCGCGCTGCGGCTGCAATTCGGTGAACAGGTTCACCGTCTGCAGCATCTCTCCTCCCGCGTCGTAGAACTGCAGGACGCCGACGTCGATCAGCCACATCGCGAACATTTCCGAAGCCCGGTAGCAGCGGGCCACGCAGCGGCCGCGGTCGATGCGGATGTTTTCCTCGACCTCGGCGGCTTCGACGGCGTCGATGCCCATGTCGAGGAAGTACCTGACGACGAGCTGACGCACGTCGGCGGCATGCATGTGCAGGCGCATGGACGCAACCTCCTGTCGCGGTCTCTCGAACGACGTCCTGTCGATCGGGGGCGGGGACCGTACCGGGAATCCGCCCTCGGCAGAAGGTGGATTTCCGGTGGCCGTTCCGCCCGCCCTCCGGCCATGGAGAGAATCGTCATCGCGACCCCGAGCGGATGATGTTGTCTTTTCGGAGACTGGGCAGCCGGCGCCAGACGCCAGGTCTGCCCCGTTTGCCCACCCGCCCCGACCGGCACTCACTGCCGCTCCGTCCAGGCGACCGTCTCGTACCGCTCGGCGACGAGGCGGTCGACGGCAGCCACCGGCCAGTCCGTGCGTTGCGACCGGGCGTGGAACGCGGCGCGGACGGCGTCCTCGAGCGCCTCGCGCGGTTGGCGCAGGGAGGCGACGAATTCGCCATGCGGTCGCCCGGCACGGTAGCCCGGCTCGCGCGGCGGGTGGCGCAGGAGGCGGGCGAGGAGATCGAGGTCGAGCCCGTGGAGCAGCGTGCCGTGGTAGAGCACCGCCTGCCTGCGGATCCGCAGGGCGTTGCCGCCGACCTTGCGGCGCCCGACGGGCCCGGCGATCGACAGATCACAGCTCCCGGACAACTCGACCGACCGGCGATCGGGTCCGAGCGCCGACAGCATCGCCGCCAGCGGGGTGAGGATGCCGCGGTGCAGCGCTTCGACCGGCGGCACACCGGCCGGGCAGGGCATCACCACGCTCCAGGCCAAACAACCTGGGCCGAGGAGGACGGTGAGCCCGCCGCTGGGGCGGCGGAGGATGGCGACACCTGCCGTGGCGCAGGCCTGGCGATCGACCTCGTCGTCGATCCGGCTCGACGATCCGACCACCACTGTCGGCCGGTCGGCCGCCCAGCAGCGCACGACCGGCCGCGGCAGGAGCCCGTCGTTGGCTTCGGCCAGCAGCGCGTCGTCAAGGGCCAGCTGGCCGGAGACCTCCGCCGGGCCTCCGGGGAGCCAGTCGGCGACGTGATCGGCGGAGGGAAAGGGCGCGGCCATGGTGGCTTGCCGGCTGGGCACGGGGAAAAACCGGTTTGGGGCGGACTTTTGCGCCGCGCCGCCTACACTAGCGGGTATGAGCGACAAACCCTCCCGCCCGCTGGCCGCCGACGACCTGCTTCCGCCCGTCGAGCCTCCCAGCGCCGCGTTCCTCGTGCAGCTGTTCCTCGTGCCGGGTTTGATCGTCGCCATCATCGTCTGTGTCTGGCTCGCGTTCCACTGGTTGGCACACCTCGGCAACGATCCCCAGGCGTACGTCCGCACGCTCCGCCGGCCCAACGAGGGGCGCTGGCAGGCGGCGCTGAACCTCGCCAACGACATCCGCGGGCCGCGCGGCGACGTCCTCAAGCGCGATGCGGCCCTGGCGACCGAACTGGGGCGGATCCTCGAAGACGAGGTCGCCAGCGGGCGGACCGGCGAGCAGACCGAGATGCTCGAGCTGTACCTCTGCCGGGCACTCGGCGAGTTCGCGATTCCCGAGGCCGTCGATCCCCTCGTCGCGCAGGCCCGCGACATCGCCGCGCCGAAGCGGGCCCGCGCTGCTGTCGAGGCGCTGTCGGTGCTCACCGCCAACCTCGCTGCCGCCGGCACCCGGTGGGACGAGGGCCGCGTGGCCGAGGCCGTGATCGCCGCGTCGCGATCCTCCGACCGCGCCCTGACGTCGGCGGCCGCGTTCACGCTCGGCGTCGTCGGCGGTTCGGGAGCCACCGAGCGGCTCCTCGACCTGGTTACGGATGCCGACGACGACGTCCGCGCCAACGCGGCCGTCGGGCTCGCCCGTCTGGGGCGCAGCGAGGCCTACCCGACGCTCGCCGAGCTCCTCGCCCTCCCGGACGTCGCCGCTGCCGCCGGCAACACCGAGGCGCTGTCGGCCCGCTACAAGCGGGCGCTGGTGGTGGTCAACGCGCTGCGGGCCACCGCCCTGCTCGTCGATGCCGGGGCCGAAGAACCGCCAGCCGAGGTGATCCGGCTCGTCGACGCCCTGGTGTCCGATCCGATCGCCGACGTCCGCACGGCTGCGGCGGCCGTGGTGCAAAAACTGCGACGGGTCGGGACGGCGCCCTCCTCCGGACGCGGCTGACCGGCCGGCTCAGGCGTCGAGGAATTCGTCGAGGGCCTCGCGGAGCAGGTCGGTGTCGGTCGCCCGGCCTGTCCAGGCCTGGAAGTCGATCGCCGTCCGATGGCAGTGGACCTCGAGGCCGTCGATCAGGCACGCTCCGGCACGGGCAGCACCCTGGGCGAACGCCGACGGCGTCGCACCGAGCGCCGTGTCGACGACCACCAGATCGCCACGCAGTGCCCGCAGGTCGAGCCCCTTGCGCACGCCGCTCTCGGGCAGCGCCGCGACCACGATCCTCGTGCGGTCCGGGATCTCGAGGACCTGCCCCCACGGCACGACGTCGGCCGCGGCCCGGCCGAGCCCGGCGACGTCGCCGACGAGCGCCTCGGCCCGCGCGGCGGTGCGGTTGGTGACGAGGATCTCGCGGGCTCCGGCGAGCGCCAATTCCAATGCCGTGGCCCGGGCGACCGCCCCGGCGCCGACCACGAGCACGTGCGCGTCACCGACGTCGGCGTGCATTCGCAGCGCCGACAGGATGGCGCGGCCGTCGGTCATGTGGCCGACGAGTGCGCCGGCGGGTTCAGCAGCGACGAGACTGACCGCGCCGGCGAACGTCGCCGCCGGCGACAGGTGCCCGACCAGCGGCACCGCGGCGTGGCGGAGCGGGCCGTCGAGGATGCAGCCCCGGAAGCCGAGTGCGGAGACGCCGGCCAGGGCCTCGGCGAGGCGCTCGGGGGCGACGTCGAGCGACAGGAAGCGCCAATCGAGACCGGCCGCGGCGAACGCGCGCTCGAACAGATACTGCGCGGGGTTGCCGGCGGCCGGGCAGCCGAGCAGCGAGACGACATCCTGCAGGGCTGTGCTGGCGGCGGTGGTCATGGCAAGGATTCCGGATCCCCCCATGAAAGCATGCCGTCGCAGCGACGGAAAGGGGACCGCCACGGGCACCGCCGCCGGCCGGGCCCGAAAGGCCCTCAGACGACCTGTTTGGTCGCCTCGAGAAACAGCGGATCGGCGCGGATCGGGTCGAAATCACGCTCCCGGGCGGTGAGCGTGCGGTAATGGCTCTCGCGGGAGATCGCGCTGGCGAGGTGCTCGACCGCCCCCTTCGCATCCCCCGACAGCGACAGGTAGCAGGCGAGATTGTAGTGGAGGAGGGGCTCGTCGGGTGATGCCTCGAGCGCCTGACGGAGGGCCCCGATCGCCGTGTCGAGCCGCCCGAGCCGCTTGTGGCACCAGCCGAGACCGACCCAGGCGGCGACCGCGTCGTGATCGCGGTGGACGACCGTGTCGAACGCCACGATCGCCTCCTCCAGCCTCCCCAGGGCGCGGAGCGCCTCGCCGCGCAGCAGGGCGGCGAACACCGAGTCGCGGGTGTCGCTGCCGAGCCGATCGAGGCGGTCGAGCACCGAGGCGAGGAGCCGGCGGACCGCCGGCGCGGGGGGCGTGTCACCCTGGAGAAGACCCTCGGCCAGTTCGATCGCCCCGGCTGCCTCCTTGAGCGAGAAGGCGTCGCGGAGGGTGTGCAGGTCTTCCATGGCGGCACCTTGGACGCGGGGCGCGACGGGCCTGGGGGCCCCGAAAAAGTTATACGCAGCCCGCCGGCACGGGGATCGTGGGTCGAGCCGCAGCCTGTTTTTTCCGCCGCCTTCACGAAAACGCGCCGTCGACGCCACTCCTTTCCAGGCGGCCGCGTCGGGCGGGCCCGCCACCGTGGCGGATGGGAACGACGGGGGGGACGATGCGCTTGACGCTGCGAACGCTGCTGGCCTGGAAGGACGGCGTGCTGCCGGAGGCAGAACTGCGTGCGCTGGGCGAAAAAGTCACCGCCAGTCCGGTGGCCGCTCCGCTCCTCGAGCGCATCGACGAGGTCGTCGCCCGCCCGCAGGTGGGCGCGGCGCGGACCGATGCCCGCGGACTGGGGGGCGATCCCCTGTCGGTCGCACGGTACCTCGACAACACGCTGCCGGACGAACAGCTCGAGCCGTTCGAGCGGATCTGCCTCGAGTCCGACATGCACCTCGCGGAAGTCGCCTCGTGCCATCGGATCCTCGCCGGCCTCGAGCGGGACCCGGCGGCCCTTCCCCCGCTCGACGCCATCACCCGGGCCCGCCTCCTGGCGGCCCTGGCCCAGGCGTCGGCGGCACGGCCCGTCGACGGCGGCCCGGTGGTCGTGGCGAGCGCGGAACGTGGCGCTACGGCGACGCCGCGCACGCCGGCGATGCGTGGCCGTGTGCCCTGGTTGGCGTGGGGAATCGCGGCGCTCGCACTTGCGACCGTGGCGGTGCTGGTCGGCGTCTTGGTGACCGCGCTCAGCGCCCGCCCGGGCGCCGGGGACGGGCAGCGCCCCGGGCAGCCCGACGCCCTGGCTGCCGCCGGCGGTCGGGCCGTCGCCGAACCGGCCGCACCGGTCGCGGCGGCACCGCCCCTGGGCACGGCCGTGCCGCCTGCCTCCGAGCCTCCGCCGCCCGCGATCCCCGAAACCGCCCCCGTTCCTGCGGAGGGTGCGGCGACGGCCGTCGCGGTGAGCGTGCCGGTGGCCGCGGCCGCCGGCGCGGCGGCCGCGGGCGAACGTCCGCCGGGGAGCGATCAGGCTGAAGCCGCAACGGCGCTGGCCAGCGTGACCGGCACGGGGGCGCTGGTGTGGCGACCGGCAGGGCGAGGGGGCGAGTGGACTGCGGTGCTGCCGGGTGCCGAGATCGGTGCCGCCGCGGACCTGGTCGTGCCACCCGGTGCGGAACCGGCCGTGACGGCCCTGGGGATCACCGTGCGGCCGCGGCCGGGGAGCCGCTGCGTGATCACCGTCGACGCCGCGGCCAGTCCGCGTTTGGAGGTCTTGTTCGGCGGATGCGTCGTCACCGCTGATCGCCCCGATGCCACGCTCCGCATCGCGGCGGCCGGTCTGGAAGCCACGGTCGGCGGTTCTCTCGCCGCCGGGGTCGACGTGGAAGCATCACGGCTCCTCCCGACCGGTGCCGATCCGGCGACCACCGTAGCCACGGTTGGCGGTCGACTCACCGCGCTGGGCGCCGGCATCCGGCTGTCGGTCGCGGCCGCAGGCGAGGGGATCCAGCTCGAGGCGGGCCGCACGCTGGCCTGGGACGGGGCCGATCCCGGGGCTGCCACCGTGGTCACGGTCGCCCGGCCGATCGTCCGGGAGGATGCGGCCCGGGAGCGCCTCGAGCGCTCCGCCGCGGCGGCGTTGGCAACGCGGCTGGCGGCCGGAGACGATCTCGACGCGGCGCTGACGGCGTTGGCCGGGTCACGGCGTGTCGAGCAGCGCGCGCTTGCCGCCACCACCGGCGCGCTGCTCGGACGATACGACGACCTGGTCGACCTGCTGGTCGCCGACGGGCCTCCCCGTGGGCTCCGCGACGGGCAATGGGAGGAGGTGTTCGCCGCCGCCGTGCCGTTGGCGCTGGCCCGGGGGGCCAACGCGGCGGCGGCGTTGCGCCAGGCCGTGGAGTCACGCGCTCCCCCGGGCCGCGGCGACCTGCTCTGGGGGCTGTTCACGGGGCCCGACCCGGGGGCCGACCGCGCGACCGCGCTGGCGGCGCTCGTCGATCTCCTCGACGACGAGACGCTGGTGGTCCGTCGCGCGGCGTACGTTCAGCTGTGTCGTCTGGCGGTTCCGACGGCCGCGGACCGCGCCCGGTACCAGCCCGATTCACCCCCCGAGCGGCGGCGCGACGGCGCCGCGTGGTGGCGCCGCCAGGTCGATCGTCGGCCTGCCGGTGCGGCACCGTGCGAGTGACGGCGGCAGCCTGCCGGCAGCGATTCCCGCCGTCGTTTGCCACGTCGCGGCCGGTCGGCGGGGACGGTTTGTCGTCGCCGCGCGGGGGGTGATATGCTTTGGTGACCGTCGGCGACAGGAAGGGACTCATGCAGATCAACGTGTCGGCCCGTCATGGACACCTGAGCCCGGCCACACAGTCGAAAATCGAGGCCAAGGTCTCGCGATTGAAGCGGTATTTTGACCGCCTCACCGCCCTCAACGTCACCGTCGACCTCGAGCACTCGGCCCAACCCTCGGTGGAGATCGTGGCTTCGGCCGAGCATTTTCACGATCTGGTGAGCCACGAGGTCTCGGGCCAGTTGTGGCGCAGCATCGACGGCGCGACGCAGAAAATGGAGCAGCAGCTCCGCAAGCACAAGGAAAAGGTTCGCGATCACAAGCACGTGCAGTCCTCGCGGCACCCCTGAGCCGTGGGGCGCCCCAGGGAGGCGGGCCCGCGGCGCCGGCCCGATCGCCGGCGGTTCGCCACCGGAGACGAGCGACGGCAGCCACAAGACCGGAAGCGTTTTGCATGAAGTTCTCTGATTTCGTCGTCGTCGACGCCATCCGCTCCGACGTCGAGGCGACCACGAAGGAAGCCGTGATCCGGGAGATGGCATCGGCTCTGGTCGACGCCGGACGGATCAAGGCGGCCGACCTCGACGGGATCGTCCGCGCGATCATGAAGCGCGAGGATCTGGGGAGCACCGGGATCGGTCGGGGAGTCGCCGTGCCCCACACCAAGCACCCCGGGGTCGGCAAGCTGGTGGGCACCGTCGCCGTCAGCCACGACGGGATCGACTTCGACAGCCTCGACGGCGATCCCGTGCAACTCTTCTTCCTCCTGGTTTCGCCTCCCGACCGGCCCGGGGATCACCTCCGGGCACTCGAGAACATCTCCCGCCAACTGCGCGACGACGCGTTCTGTCGGGAGTTGAAGGCGGCCCGGGCCCCGGGCGAGATCCAGCAGTTGCTCGAGGCCGCCGACAGCCATGGCCTCGTGCCATGAGCGAACGCGGGTTGCGGGAGAACGGCACGGGGCGACACCGGGCCACCGGCGGCGGCGAATCGCCCGGCCGCCGACGGAGCCGGGCGGTGGGTGGCTCCCGAATCCACCGCACGGCACGGGGTGGGGGCTTCGGGGTCGCGGCCCCGCCGCCGTGGCTTGCCGGGGCACGACAATGGGGGCTCCCGGGGGCGGAACCGCGCGGCGGAGCAGGGGCACGGGACGAAGCAGCGTTTCGGTGTGGGACGGCGGGAGCAGCGGACCAACGGTGGACGATGGCTGACGGCAGGGGCGACGGAAAGGGAGCGATGGTCGAGCAGACGGTGACCCGGGAATTCGTCGTCGGTTTGGCGAAGGGACTGCACCTTCGCCCGGCCGACATGCTCGCCCGCGAGGCGCGGCGCTGGCGATCCCGCGTCGAGGTGATCGCCAACCGCCAGCGCGTGGACGGCAAGAGCATCCTCGACGTGATGACCCTTGCGGTCGAGTCGGGCAGTCGGGTGGCGATCGAGGTCACCGGCCCCGACGCCAGCGAGGCGCTCGACGCGATCGGGGGGTTGTTCGCGAGAAACTTCGACGAGACGGGGGGCGGCGACGAGGCCGACGGTGAACCGTCGGCTCCCGACGCCCCATAGCGATTCGATCGGCACGATACACACACGACCAAGACGAGGAGCCGCAACGAACGCCTGGCGCGAGTCGCCCGGTGCCGAACCGCGCGAGCCGGCGGGAGCCTTGGTCTCCCCCGATCCGCTCCCGGTGGCCCGGCCGATGACGCAGCCGGCGGACGCGATGCGCCCATGCTGAAACTCCAGGGTATCGCCGTATCCCCCGGCGTCACGATCGGTGAAGCGCTGGTCCTCGATACCGAGGGCTTCCGGATCCCGCGCCGCTTCGTGGCACGCAGCGCCGTCGATACCGAGCTCGAACGACTTTCGCGGGCCGTCGCCGAGACGTCGGCCGAGATCGAGCGCAACCGCGACGCGATCCGCAGCGAGTTGGGGGATCAGTACGCCGCGATCTTTTCCGCCCACCAGGCGATGCTCCACGACCCGCGGCTGCAGGAGGAGCTCGTCAGCGCCGTCCGCGACCGCAACTTCTGGCCGGAGTACGCGGTCAGCCGGACCCTGCGCCGCTACGCCAAGGTTTTCCAGAGCCTCGACGACCATGTCGCCCAGCGCGCCCACGACATCTACGACATCGAGAAGAGCCTGCTCCGTCACCTCCTCGGGCAGGAGCGCGAGACGCTCGCGGCAATCTCCCAGCCGGTGATCATCCTCGCCCACAACCTCACCCCGAGCGAGACCGCCAACCTCGACCGGCGTTTCGTCCAGGGGTTCGCCACCGAGCTCGGTGGCCCCGGCAGCCACACCGCGATCGTCGCCGAAGGGCTGGAGATCTCCGCGGTCGTCGGGCTCGGGCCGTTTCTCGCCGACGTCTCCGGCGGCGAGCCGGTGATCCTCGACGGCAACCAGGGCGTGGTGATCCTCCAGCCCGACGAGGAGACGATCGCCCGCTACCGTCTCGAAGTCGAGGCGGCGCGGACGGTGGCGGCGCGGCTCCACGGTCTCCGCGACCTTCCCGCCGAGACCCTCGACGGCGTGCGCGTGCAGATCACGGGCAACATCGAGTTTCCCAACGAGGCCGAGCACTGCCTGGCACGTGGGTGCGACGGGATCGGGCTGTACCGCACCGAGTTCCTCTACCTCACCGCCCGCCGCGAGCCGACCGAGGAGGACCACTACGCGGCTTATGCCGAGGTCGCCCGGGTGATGGCCGGACGGCCGGTGGTGATCCGCACGCTCGATCTCGGCGCCGACAAGATGCTCACCGAGTCGACGCCGGAGGAGGAGCGCAATCCCTGCCTCGGCCTGCGGAGCATCCGCCTCTCGCTGCGGCAGCTGCCGATGTTCCGCACGCAGCTTCGCGCCATCCTCCGCGCCAGTGCCCTCGGCGACGTGCGCGTCCTGTTCCCGCTGGTCTCGACGATCGTCGAGCTGCGCCAGGCGCGGATGGTACTCGCCGACGTGATGGAGGATCTCGCCGAGCACGGCATCCCCTTCAACCGCGATCTGCCGGTCGGGATCATGGTCGAGACGCCGGCGGCGGTGATGATGCTCGACGTGTTCATCAAGGAGGTGGATTTCGTCTCGCTCGGGACGAACGACCTGATCCAGTACACGCTGGCGGTCGATCGGAGCAACAAGGAGGTTGCGGAACTGTACAACGCGTGCGACCCGGCCGTGCTGCGCCTCCTGCAGCGGTCGTTCGACATCGCCCGCGAGGCCGGCGTGCCGGCCAATGTCTGTGGACAGATGAGCGGCAGCGTGATGTACACGCAGCTTCTGCTGGGATTGGGTCTGCGGCAGCTCAGCGTGCCGGCCAGCGCCATCCCCGAGGTGAAGCAGGCGTGCCGAAGTGTTTCGGTCGCCGAATGCCGCGTGATCGCCGAGCGGGCCCTGCAGATGGAGGGGGCGCGCGAGGTGAAGGCCTACTTGACCGACCAGATGCGTCGTCGGGGGGCGGCCGCGGGCGCACGCTAGCGTGCGCCTGCCCCCGGGCGGTGCGCCGCCCGGCAACCGAGGAAGGAAAGAATCGGAAACGTCATGAAACAGGAAATGCTGATCAACGTCTCGCAGCCGGAGGAGTGCCGGATCGCGATCCTCGAGGACGGCGTCCTCGAGGAGCTGTACGTCGAGCGCACCAGCCAGGACAACCACGTCGGCAACATCTACAAGGGGCGGATCGTCAACATCGAGCCCTCGATCCAGGCGGCGTTCGTCGACTTCGGCGTGGGCCGCAACGGCTTCCTCCACATCTCCGACGTCGAACCGCAGTACTACCGCCAGGGAGGGCTCGACCCCGACAAGGCGTTCGACCTCGGTGACGCGGCGCGCGCGGGGAGCGAAGCACCGCGCCCCGCCGAGGGGGGCGCCGAGGAGGGAGATGGGCGATCCCGGACGGCCACGCGGCGGCGTCCGCGGCTCGGCGACCGTCCGCGGGTCAAGCCGCCGATCCAGGACATCCTCCGGCGTGGCGACGAAGTCCTCGTCCAGGTCATCAAGGAGGGTTTCGGCACCAAGGGGCCGACGCTGTCGACCTACATTTCGATCCCCGGCCGGTACCTCGTGCTCATGCCGCCGCTGGGACGCGTCGGGATCTCGAAGAAGATCGACGACGAACGCGACCGGCGCGAGCTGCGCGACATCATGCTCGACCTCAAGCCGCCGAAGGGGGTCGGGTTCGTGGTCCGCACGGCCGGGACGGAACGGACCAAGTCGGAGATGGCCCGCGACATGGCCTACCTCCTCCGCCTCTGGAAGAGCATCGTGCGGCGGATGCGGAAGTATTCCGCGCCGATCGACATCTACCAGGAAAGCGACATGATCATCCGCACGATCCGTGACATGTTCACGGAGGACGTCGGGCGGATCCTGATCGACGAGCCGGCCGCCTACGAGCGGGCCCGCGAGTTCCTCGAGCTGGTGATGCCGAAATACGCCCCACGGCTGCAGTTCTACGACGGCAAGGAACCGCTGTTCCACCGCTACGGCCTCGAGGACGAGATCGCCCGGATCCACCAGCGCAAGGTGCCGCTCAAGGGAGGCGGGTCGATCGTCATCGACCAGACCGAGGCGCTGGTGGCGATCGATGTCAACTCCGGCTCGTTCCGCACCGAGAAGAGTGCCGAGGAGAACGCCTACCAGATGAACCTGATCGCCGCCAAGGAGATCGCCAGGCAGCTCCGCCTCCGCGACCTCGGTGGCGTGATCGTCAACGACTTCATCGACATGCGCAAGGAGAAGTACCGGCGTGGCGTCGAGAAGGCGCTCCACGACGCCATGAAGCGCGACCGGGCGCGCACCAAGATCCTCCGCACCAGCCCCTTCGGCCTGGTGGAGATGACGCGGCAGCGGATCCGGCCGTCGCTGCGGAAGAGCATCTTCCGCGACTGCCCGACCTGCACCGGCACCGGAATGGTGAAGACGGCCGAGAGCATGGCGATCGAGGTGATGCGGACGCTACAGCTGGCGGCCACGCGGACCGACATCACCCGCCTCAACGTCACGGTGCACGAGGAGGTGGCGACCTGGATCAACAACCGGAAGCGGCGCGAGGTGGCGCAGTTCGAGGACTCGGTCCACGTCCAGCTCCACGTCGTCGGCAAGGAGAGCGTGTCGCCGGAGCATCTGGTGTTCGAGGCCTGGGACTCGTCGGGCCGCACGCTGCGGTTTCCCTGACCGGAGGCATGGTCGGGGCGACGGTAACTCCCAGGGAGGACGACCGATGCGGCAGCGGCTCGGCGGTTTGGCGGCGGTGACGGTCCTGGCGGCACTGGCGGCCCAGCCGGCACGCGCGCAGCCCCCCGAACCGGCCGAAGCGGCCGTCGGCCGGCAGGCCGACGATTCCCTGGTCACGCCGGTCGACCAGGTGCTCACGCCGCTGGGCACGCTCGTGTCGCTCCCCGGCCTGCGCCCGCAGGCCGTCGCCCTGTCGCCCGACGGCCGGTTGCTCGTCACGGCGGGGAAGACACCGGAGGTGGTCGTCGTCGATCCCGACGGCGGTGCGGTGCGGCAACGAGTCGCGCCGGTCGCGGCGCCGGCCGCCGGCACCGCCAACCGGACGGCCGAGCGGAACCTCGCCCCCGACAAGAAGGCGCTGGCGAGCCTGACAGGCCTGGTGTTCTCGCCGGACGGCACGCGGCTGTTCATGAGCGACGTGCAGGGAGCGGTGCAGGTGTTCGCGGTCTCCGATGGGCGACTGACCGCCCTCGGGCCCCTGCCGCTGCCCCCCGCCCGCGCTCCCGAGCGCGCCGCGGAGGTGCCTTGCGGCCTCGCCCTGTCGGCCGACGGCACGCGGCTGTACGTCTGCGGCAACCTCTCCAACCGGCTCCTCGAACTCGAGGCCGCCACCGGCACCGTGCTCCGCACGTTCGACGTCGGCGTGGCCCCGTTCGACGTCGTCCTCGTCGGCGGCCGGGCGCTGGTCACGAACCTCGGCGGGCGCCGCCCCCGCCCCGGCGACCTCACCGGTCCGGCGGGGAAGGGGACGCGCGTCCGCGTCGACCCGGTCCGGCACGTCGCCACGGAGGGCACCGTCAGCCGGATCGACCTCGAAACCGGCACGGTCGACGAGATCGCGGTCGGGCTCCATCCCTCGGGGCTGGCCGTCGCCCCTGGCGGAGCGATTGTCGTCTGCGCCAACGCCGGATCGGACACGCTGTCGCTGATCGACGTCGCCGCCGGGCGGGTGATCGAGACGGTATGGACGAAGCGGACGCCGGCCGAGCTGTACGGGGCGATGCCGGCCGCACTGGCGTTCGCGCCGGACGGCGAGCGGCTGTACTGCGCCAACTCCGCCCAGAATGCGATCGCGGTCTTCGACTGGGAGCCCGCCGAACGGGGCGTTACCCGGCTCCTCGGCCTGATCCCGGTCGGCTGGCATCCGTCGGGGGTCGTGGTCGACGCCGCCCGCGGGCAGTTGCTCGTCTCCAACATGAAGGGGCTACCGACCGAGCGGCGGAAGCAGAACGGGGGCGGGGAGGGGTTCAACTCGCACCAGCACGCCGGGAGCATCGGGCTGGTGCCGCTTCCCGACGGCGACCTGCTCGCCGCCTGCTCGGAGCGCGTCGCCCGAAACCTCCGCGCCGGGCGGATCGCCGCCTCGCGGCTGCCGCCGCGCCAGGGCGTCGCCCCGCGTGCCATCCCCGCGCGGATCGGCGAGCCGAGCCTGATCGAGCACGTCGTCTACGTCATCAAGGAAAACCGGACGTTCGACCAGGTGCTCGGCGACATGCCCCAGGGCAACGGCGATCCGGAGCTGTGCATCTTCCCCGAGCGGATCACCCCCAACCAGCACGCCATCGCCAGGCGCTTCGTGCTCCTCGACAACACGTACTGTTGCGGCATCCTCTCCGCCGACGGCCACAACTGGAGTACCTCGGCGCTGGCCAACGACTACCTCGAGCGGAGCTTCGCCGGTTTCCCACGCAGCTACCCCGACGGCATGGAGGATGCCGACGCCGACGCGCTGGCCTGGTCGTCGGCGGGGTTCATCTGGGACGCCTGCCTGCGGCACGGCCGGAGCGTGCGCAACTTCGGCGAGTTCATGATGCCGCGCGTGGCGTGGAAGGATCCGGGGCGGAAGGGGCAGCCCGACTTCCGCGCCTGTTACGCCGCCTGGAAGGCCGGCGGCGGCGACGTCACGTTTGCCAGCGAGCCGGCGATCGAGTCGCTCCGCGCCGTGTCGGCGACCGACACCGTGGGGTGGAACATGAGCGTGCCTGATCAGTTCCGCGCCGATCGCGTGCTCGCCCACCTCGCCGCCTGCGAGGCCGCCGGCAGCTACCCCAACCTCGTGATCATCTGCCTGCCGCAGGACCATACCAGCGGCACGACGAAGGACTGCCCGACTCCCGAGGCCTGCGTGGCCGACAATGACCTTGCCCTTGGGCGGATTCTCGAAGGGCTGTCGCGGAGCCGGTTTTGGCCGCGGATGGCGCTGTTCGCGATCGAGGACGATCCCCAGGCCGGTTGGGACCACGTCAGCGGCTTCCGCACGACCGCCTACGTCGCCAGCCCGTTCGCGCGCCGCGGCGTCACGGTCAGCACCCACTACAACACCACGAGCGTCCTCCGCACGATCGGCCAGATTCTCGGGATGCAGCCGCTCAACCAGTTCGACGCGGCGGCGACGCCGATGTTCGACTGCTTCACCGACCAGCCCGACCTGACGCCGTTCGCCGCCCTGCCGGCCGCCGTTCCCCTCGACCTGATGAATGGGGCCCCGCAGTCGCTCGGCGATCCGCTCCTCGAGGCCCACGCGATCGCCAGCGCCGCGATCGACTTCTCGGCGGTCGACCGGGCCCCCGAGGACCTGCTCAACCGGATCCTCTGGCATGCCGTGAAAGGGAGTGCCGCCCCCTACCCTGAATGGGCCACGGCGGCGACCGTCGACGATGACGACGACTGACGCGGCCGCCGGACCGCCTCCCTGAGACGTCGCGGGGGAGGTGAGAGCGGGTTTTTCCGGAGTCTTCCACCCGGACTCGACCCGCCGGCGGCGGTGCGATAGTCTCTGGATTTCTCCCGGCGGCAGTATGCCACGCCGGTTCCTCCGACCCTCCGACCCGCCATGGCCAAGCAGAACCCCACCGACTCCTCCGCCGCCGGCATGGCCGGCACCGGCCATCATTACGCGATCGTCGTCGACGGCGGGCGCCAGTACCGCGTCATGGAGGGGCAGGAGGTGGCGATCGACTTCCGTCACCTTCCGGCGGGCAGCGAACTGGTGTTCGACGAAGTCCTGGCGGTGAGCCACGCCGGGAAGCTCACGATCGGTGCGCCGCTGGTGAAGGGGGCGACCGTCAAGGCCGAGGTGCTCGGCTCCGAACAGGGCAAGAAGCTGTTCGTGCAGAAGTTCGCCCGCCGGAAGAACTACCGCCGGCGCACCGGACACCGTGCCCTGGTCACGCGGGTGAAGATCGCGTCGATCTCGGCCTGATCGTGGTGGCGTGATCCCCCGGCCGCGCAAGGGCCGCTGCCGAGCCACGCCCCCTCCTCACTCGACGATGCCGTGCAGCGGTCCGCCGCGCGCACACAGGGCGTCGACGCGCGCCGAGACCTGCGGATCCTCTTCGACCGGCGGGGCATGGTGCGGCTTGAGCCGGGCGTCGATCACCAGCGGACCGCGGCAGCCCCAGTGCTTGTGGCGGATGCCGGCGCCGACGCCGTGGACGTCGGTGGCGGGATTGGAGCGGGTGAATGTCAGCCAGAGGAAGTTCTCGAGACGGGCCGCGGCGAAGCCGGGATCGTCGACCACCACCACCAGCGGCCAGGCGCCGAGCGCGTGATCGGGCCCGATGGCGGCGGTGAGCCGGTCGGTGTCGGCGGTCCAGTCGGCGGTGGCGCAGCGGCTCCAGATCGCCCGCTCGTCGGGGGCCGCCAGCGCCGGCCGCGGCGCGATCGCCGGCCCGCCGACCGCGACGATCCCCGGCAGGCAGACGCGCGGGGAATGGAAGCCCGATGGGAGGGGCACGTCCGTGGGCATGTCGGTGCCCAGCACCCGCCGGGCCGGGCCACGGGCCGCCACGACCAGCTTGCTCCCGGCGTTGAAACCGCTGCCGGAGTAGTCGAGGGTGTCGATCGTCGTCTCGGTGTGGAAGTGACAGTCGCGCTGCCAGTCGACGCGCTGGAGGAGATGCGCGAGGAACGCCGGCACGTCGTGGGCGTCGAGGCCAGGCGCACCCAGGCCGTCGACGATCAGCAGGTATTTCGCCAGCGACAGCTGCCCCTGGCCGAGGATCGCGGAGGCCTGGGTGAGCAGCTCGGCGGGGCGGTCGCTGCGCCGCCACGGGAGATAGCGCTCGCTCCCGACCGCCAGGAGCAGCGGATGGACACCGGCGGCATCGACGGCGTGAACGCTCGACACCCCGGGCAGGACGGTCGGGATCACCGGCCCGGTGAGCTCGTGGACGAGCCAGCCGAACAGCGTGTCCTCCTGCGGCGGGCGACCGACGACCGTCGCCGGCCAGATCGCCCCGGGACGGTGGCGGACCTGGTCGACGCGGAGGACCGGGAACTCGTGCTGCCGGGCGTAGTAGCCGAGGTGGTCGCCGAACGGCCCCTCGGGCTTCGTGCCGGGGAGAATCGTCCCTTCAATGGCGAAGTCGGCGTCGGCGTAGACGGCCGGCCCGCCGGGGCGCCGCACCATCGGGATCCGATGACCGGCCAGCGCCCCGGCGAAGGTCAGCTCCGACAGCCCCTCGGGGAGCGGCATCATCGCCGCCACGGTCATCGCCGGCGCGCCGCCGACGGTGATCACCACGCGCAGCGGCACGCCGCGCTCCAGCGCCCGCGCGTGATGGACACCGATGCCGCGGTGGATCTGGTAGTGCAGGCCGACTTCGTGGAGCGGATCGTAGTCGTTGCCCGCCAGCTGGACCCGGTACATGCCCAGGTTCGAGGCCCGCGTGCCCGGTGCGGCGGGATCCTCGGAGTAGACGCACGGCAGCGTCACGAACGGCCCGCCGTCGCCCGGCCACGAGACCAGGTGCGGCAGCCGGTCGAGCGCGATCGCGTGGGCCATGATCGGGCCGGAGCGGACCCGGCGCGGGAGCATCGAGAGGGCGTCGAGCGGCGCCCGCCAGTAGCGCCACGGCCGCTCGAGGGCCCGCTGGGGCTCGATCTTCAGTTCGACGAGCCTCCGCACGCGCTCGAGGGTGTCGGCGAAGATCCGCTCCACGCGCCGCCGCGTGCCGAACAGATTGACGACGATCGGAAACGACGAGCCGCACGGGCTGGAAAACAGCAGCGCCGGGCCCCCCGCCCGGAACAGCCGCCGCTGGATCTCCGCGATCTCGAGCCGGGGATCGACCGGATGGTCGATCCGCACCACTTCGCCCGCCGCCGCCAGCGACCGGACGCAATCCTGGAGCGAGCGGAATCCCATCGGTGCGGTCCGTGACGTGGTCGCGCCGACCGCCACGGGCCGGTACACTCCGGTGGGGATTTATAGTCGTGCCGCCGCTCCGGACCGCCGGAGTGGTGCGGCTCCGGGGAGAACGATGGCGATGGTCACGATCACCAGCACGTACCAGGGGGGGCTGCGCTGCCGGGCCGTCCACGGACCGTCGGGGGCGACCCTGCTGACCGATGCCCCCGTCGACAACCACGGTCGCGGCGAGAGCTTCTCGCCGACCGACCTGGTGGCGACGGCGCTGGGGACGTGCATGATGACGATCATGGGGATCGTGGCGGACCGTCATGGGATCGATCTGGCCGGAACGACGGCCGAGACGACCAAGGAAATGTCGACCAGCCCGCCACGGCGGATCGCCACGCTGCGGACGCGGATCACCGTCCCGCTGCCGGCCGACCATCCGCAGCGCGAGTTGCTCGAGCGCGCGGCGCTCGGCTGCCCGGTCCACGAGAGCCTCGGCGGGGGCATCGAGTCGCCGGTGGAGTTCGTGTGGCGCGGCTGACGCCGCCGGCGAGGAAGCGATTGCCATGGCAGAGGGTGAATCGTCGCAGGGGCGGCGGATCGCCGACTGGCTCGACCGCGCGCGGCGCGGCGACGCCGCGGCCCGCGACGAGCTGTTTGCCGCCTGCCGCAGCTACGTGGCCACCGTGGCCCGCTGCCACTTGCAACGCGGGCTGGCGGCACGGGTCGATCCTTCGGACGTCGTCCAGCAGTCGCTGCTCGAGGCCCACCGCGGATTCGACCGGTTCGCGGGGGATTCACCTGGCCAGTGGCTGGCCTGGCTGCGCGGGATCGCCACCCACAACGCCCTCGATGCCGCGCGCGGCCATCGCGTCGCCGCGCGCCGCGATGCCGGTCGGGAGCGCTCCCTCGACGGCGTGGCGGGGTTCGAGCCGGCGGCCGATCCGGGATCGTCCCCCAGCCAGCGCGCGCTGCGCTGGGAGCGCGAGTGGCAGCTCGCGGCCGCCGTCGATCGGCTCGCCGACGACCACCGTCGGGTGATCGAGCTGCGCCATCTCGAGCGCCTGCCGTTCGACGAAGTGGCCCGGCGGATGGACCGCTCCGCCGGGGCCTGCCGGATGCTGTGGATGCGGGCCCTCGAGCAGCTCCGCGCGCAGCTTGCCGACGCGGGGGTGGGGCCGTGAGCGGGGCCCCCGGCTCGGGTGGCGGCGCTGCGGTGTCCGCCGACCTCCTCGACCGCTACCTGGCCGCGCTGCAGGCCGGCGACGACGAGGCGCGGCGGGCCCTCCTCCGCGACGAGCCCCGGCTCGCCGACTGGGACGAGTGCCTCGAGGATCTCGACCTTCTCGCCTCCGGCCTCGAACCGGGAGCCGAATCGGCCGCGGTCCCGGCCGGCACGCGCTACGGGGCGTACCGGATCGTCGCCGAGATCGGCCGCGGCGGGATGGGGGTCGTGTACCGGGCGCGGCAGGCGGGCCTCGACCGCGACGTGGCCCTCAAGGTCCTCGCCGCCGGGATGCAGGCCTCCGACGAGCAGCGCCGCCGGTTCCTCGCCGAGGCCCGGCTCGCCGCCCGGATCCGTCATCCGGGGATCGTCGTGATCCATGACGCCGGCGCGGACCATGGCCAGTTGTATTACGCGATGGACCTGATCGACGGCGAGGATCTCGCGGCCCGGCTCGCCCGCGGCCCGCTGCCGTTGGCCGCCGCGGTCCGGCTCGTGGCCGACGTCGCCCGTTCGGTCGCCCACCTCCACGCTGCGGGCGTGCTCCACCGCGATCTCAAACCGCGCAACATCCTCCTCGCCGGCGACGGGGCGCCGATCGTCACCGACTTCGGCCTCGCCCGCGACGAGGCCGGCGACGGCGATCCCACCGCCACCGGCACGATCCTCGGCACCCCGGCCTACATGCCGCCGGAACAGGTCACGGGGAGCCGCGCTGCCGACGCGCGCGGCGACGTCTATTCGCTCGGCGCGATCCTCTACGAGATCCTCGCCGGCCGCCCCGCCTTCTCGGCGCCGACGCGCCTGGCGACGCTGCTGCAGGTCCTCGAGCGCGAGCCGGTGTCGCCGCGGCGCTGGAATCCGGGCGTGCCGCGGGCGCTGGCGGCGATTTGCCTGCGGGCGCTGGAGAAGGCCCCCGACCGCCGGCCGGCGTCCGCCGCGGCATTGGCCGACGAGCTCGAGGCCTTCCTCCGCGGCGAGCGCGGGCCGGCCGTGGGCGGGAACCTGGGCCACCGGATCGTCCGCGCCGTGCGCCGTCATCCGGCGGTGGGGTTTCGGCTCGTCGGGATCGTCGGCACCGCGGCGGTGGTGGTGGTCCGGTGCCTGCTCGCGCCCGACACGATCGGCTTCTACGCGCCAGTGCTCGTCGGCCTGGGCGCCTGGGGAGCGCTGGCCGCGGCCTGGGAGTGGGCCGGAGTACGCGCGCTGCCGGTGGGCGCGGTGGCGCGGTTGTTCACGCTGACCGACGGCGTCTTCGTCAGCTTCCTCTTGTGGCTGGTGGACGGCGCCAACGGCCCGCTCGTCGCTGTCTATCCGGTGCTCGTCGCCGCGGCGGGGGTCTGGCTCGAGGGGGGCCTGGTCCGCCTCGCTGCCGCGGTGTCGCTCGTCGGCTACGTCGCCGTGCTCCTCGCCCGCCCGGCCGCCGTGGAATGGCACCTCGCGGCGATCGTCGCCCTGCTGATATTCGTGATCGCGGCGATCACCGACCTGCAGCTCGGCCGGCTGTCGCTCCGTGAGCGGAGGGGACAGCCGCCGGGCTGACGGTCGGACTTCAGGGGAGGATCCGCAGGCCGACGGCGGTGTTGAGGTCGAGCATCGCGCGGCGGTGACGGACCGCCGCGTCGCACAGCGCCTCGGCCGTCGCGGCCGTTCGATCGGCTCCGGTCGCCCGCGGGAGGGCCCGGCACCGCGGCCTGGCAAGCGGGGGTGGCCGCAGGCTGCGGGCGAGGGACAATCGCAGACGCTGCCGATCTGCCCCCGCCCCGGAACCTCGTGATGGCCGATCTGTTCGCCGCCGCGCGGGCCGCCCACGTCGCCCGTGCCGCGCCCCTGGCGGCGCGGATGCGGCCGCGCCGGCTCGCCGACTACGTCGGGCAGGACCACGTCGTCGGTCCCGGGCGGCTGCTCCGTCGACTGATCGAGTCGGACCGGCTGGGGTCGGTGATCCTCCATGGTCCGCCGGGAGTGGGGAAGACGACGCTCGCCGAGATCATCGCGCGCGAGACGAAGCGCCGGTTCGTCGAGCTGTCGGCGACGGCGGCGGGAGTGAAGGAGGTTCGCGAGGTTCTCGACGCGGCGCGGCGCCGGCTCGAGGACGACGGCGGCCACACCTGCTTGTTCGTCGATGAGATCCACCGCTTCAACAAGGCGCAGCAGGACGTGCTTCTGCCCGACGTCGAGGCCGGCGTGATCGCGCTGATCGGCGCGACGACGCAGAATCCCTATTTCTCGCTCACCAGCGCGCTGGTGAGCCGCAGCCGGCTGTTCGCCCTCGAACCGCTCACCGCCGCCGAGATCGCCACGATCCTCGACCGCGCCCTGGCCGATGCCGAACACGGCCTGGGGCGCGAGCAGGTGGTGCTCACGGCCGCGGCCCGCGAGTTCCTCGCCGCCTCGGCCGACGGCGACGCGCGGCGCGCCCTGGGCGCCCTCGAGGTCGGCGTGCTGTCGAGCGGCACGCGGCCGCTGGAGCTCACGCTCGAACTGGCGCGTGAGAGCGTGCAGCGCAAGGGGGTCGTGTACGACGACGGCGACACCCACTACGACTGCGCCAGCGCCCTGATCAAGAGCATCCGCGGCAGCGACCCCGACGCCGGCCTGTACTGGCTGGCGCGGATGCTCGAGGGGGGGGAGGACGTGCGCTTCCTGGCCCGGCGGCTGGTGATCCTCGCCAGCGAGGACGTCGGCAACGCCGACCCGCGGGCCTTGCTCGTCGCCGTGGCGGCGATGCAGGCGACCGAGTTCGTCGGTCTGCCCGAGTGCCAGTTGACGCTCGCCCAGGCGGTCACCTACCTGGCCGTCGCCCCCAAGAGCAACGCCTGCACAAGCGCCATCGCCGCCGCGCGGCGTGACGTCCGCGAGCAGGCGGTGATCCCGGTGCCACGACACCTCCGCGACGGCCACTCGGCATCGGCTCGGGCCCTCGGCCGCGGCGACGGCTACCGCTACGCGCACGACGCCCCGGACGCGATCGCCGCGCAGGACTACCTCGGGGTGCCGCGCTGCTACTACGAGCCGACCGACCGCGGCGAGGAGCAGCGGATCGCGGTGCGCTTGGCCGAGATCCGTCGGCGGCTCGGAGCGGCGGGCGACGAACCCCCCGGCGGGGATGGCGGCGGCGCGGCAGCACCGTGAGGAGCCCGGCGGCGACACCGGGGAAGGGGATGCGCGCGGTGGTCCAGCGGGTGAGCGAGGCCGAGGTCACGATCGACGGCGCCGCCGTGGGCTCGATCGGGCGCGGGCTGGTGGTGCTGGTCGGTGTCGAGGTCGGCGACACCGCCGCAGACGCCGGTTGGCTGGCGGGCAAAATCGTCCGGTTGCGCATCTTCCCGGACGCGGCGGGGCTGTTCGACCGGAGCGTCATCGACGTCGGGGGGGAGGTGCTGGTGGTCAGCCAGTTCACCCTCCACGCCAGCACCGCCCGCGGGAACCGTCCGAGTTTCCTGGCCGCGGCCCGCCCCGAGGAGGCGATCCCGCTCTACGACTCGTTCCTCGACACGCTCGCCGTGCAGCTCGGTCGCCCGGTGCAGTGCGGCCGGTTCGGGGCGGCGATGGCGGTCCGTCTGGTCAACGACGGGCCGGTCACGATTCCACTCGACTCCCGGCGGCGGGAGTGACGGTCCCGGCACCGTCGGCCGGGGGCGGCGGGCGGAGAGCCGCGGACGTGATACACTCTCCCCGCGATTGCCGATGGTGGCTGTAGCTCAGTTGGTTAGAGCACCAGATTGTGGTTCTGGGGGTCGCGGGTTCGAATCCCGTCAGCCACCCTTCCTGCCGCGACCGGCGCGGTGCCTCGGGGCGGCGGCGCCCCGCGAGGCGTGCCGCGGCGTGGCATCTCGCGTCGTCGTCCGTTCCGTAGGGCCGACGACCGTTGCGACGGCCCTTTCGCGGAGGCTATTCTCTTGCTTGAGGCGACGCGTCGGCCCGGTGGGCGGGCCATCACCTCCGGACGCCATGCGTGCTGTCGTCGGTGTCACGCCGATCGGTCTTCGCGGCTCCACGGTTCGATCAGCCATTCACGGTGTTGAATCAGATCCCGATCCCGGCGGGGCCTGCGGTCCCGTTCACAGGAGATGTTCCGATGGCCACGCGACGTTCCCGTTCCAGCGCCTCCCGTCGTGACTTCATCGCCACCGGTGCCACCGGTGCCGGAGCGCTGGCCGGCATCGCCGGTGGCGTGTGGATCGCTCCCGAGGTCCGCGCCGACGACAAGCCGGCGACGAGCGCCAACTCCGAGATCCGCTTCGCCTGCATCGGCATCGGTGGCAAGGGGCAGAGCGATTCGGCCGACGCAGCCCGCAACGGAAAGGTGGTCGCGGTCGCCGACGTCGACAGCAACCAACTGAAGCGCGGCGAGAAGGCCTTCGAGGGAGCGAAGACGTTCCAGGACTACCGGAAGATGCTCGCCGAGGTCGGCAAGGAGATCGATGCCGTCACCGTCAGCACGCCCGACCACACCCACTTCGCCGCGGCGATGATGGCGATGGGGATGGGGAAGCACTGCTTCTGCCAGAAGCCGCTGACCCGGGCGATCTCCGAGGCGCGGCTGATGGGTGAACTGGCCCGCGCCAAGAAGCTCGCCACGCAGATGGGCAACCAGGGCACCGCCGAGAGCTCGCTGCGGAAGGCCGCCGCGTTCATCAAGTCGGGAGGGTTGGGCACGGTCAAGGAACTGCACGTCTGGACCAACCGGCCGGTCTGGCCGCAGGGCGGGGGGCGCCCGGCGGAGGCGCCGGTTCCCGCCAACCTCGACTGGAATCTGTGGCTCGGCCCGGCGCCGGTCCGGCCCTACGGCACCGGCTACCACCCCTTCAGCTGGCGTGGCTTCTGGGATTTCGGCACCGGTGCGCTCGGCGACATGGCCTGCCACACGTTCAACATGCCGTTCATGGCGCTCAACCTCCGCGACCCGTCGAGCGTCCAGGCGCTGACCAGCGGCCACAACAAGGAGACCTATCCGAAGTGGTCGATCATCGACTTCGATTTCCCGACGATCGGAGCCCGGGCGGGGTTGAAGGTGGTGTGGTACGACGGCGGCAAGCTCCCCGAGGAGGGGTTGTTCGCCGGCTTCCCCGGTGAGACCAAGAAGGACGCCGACGGAAAGGAGGAGACGCTGCCGTTCAAGACCGCCTCGAGTGGCATCCTCTGCATCGGCGACAAGGACACGCTCTACGCCCCCGGCGACTACTGTGAGAAGGGCTTCAAGCTCAAGAGCGGCAAGGCACCCGCCGACGCCGAGTTCACGCCGTCGCCGGGCCATTTCATCGAGTGGGTCAATGCGATCAAGGGCGGCCCGCAGCCGATGTCGAACTTCCCCGACTACGCCGGACCGCTCACCGAGACGATCCTGCTGGGGAACCTCGCGGTCTGGGCCGCCGACGCGGCCGAAACCAAGGGGAAGAAGATCGAGTGGGATCCGGTGAAGTTGGTCGCCAAGAACGCCCCCGAGGTGGAGGCGATCATCCGGCCGACCGCCCGCGATGGCTGGTCGGCCTGAGCCGACCCGCCGGCGGACGCAGGGATCGATCAGTGAAGGAGGGGCTGTGACAGGCGACGGTGCAACTGGCCGGCGGTCCGCGCTCGTGACGCGGCGTGGGGCAACGCTGATCGTGGCGCTGGCCCTCGCGGCCGGCGGCGCCCCGGCCCTGGCCCTCGAGCCGATCCCTGCGGAGGCCGCCGCCGTCGCGCTGGTCAAGTCGCGCGGCGGGAGCGTCGAGCACGGGACCGACGGCCGGGTGACGAAGGTGAACCTCGCCAACCGGCCCGCCACCGATGCCGACCTCCGTGTCCTCGGCACGCTCCCGGGGCTGCAATCGCTCGAGGTCTGGGGCGCCGAGATCGGCGACGCCGGCATGCCCGCGCTGGCGGCGATCGGATCGCTGCAGCAGTTGGTCCTCGAGAATACCGACGTCACCGATGCCGGCATCGGCGAGTTGGCGAAACTGCGGAACCTCAAGATCCTCAACCTTCGCCGCAGCTCGAACCTTTCCGATGCGGCGCTCGAGACCGTGGGGAAGCTCACGGGCCTCGAGCAACTCGTCCTGCTCTACAACAATTTCACCGACGCCGGTCTGGCCCACCTCCTGCCCCTGACCAAGCTCCGCGTGCTCGATCTGCGCGGTTGCTCGCTGATCGGCGACGCCGGCCTTGAGCACGTCGCCGGGATGGCGAGCCTGGAGCGGGTCAAACTCCGCTGCCCCGGGGTCACCGACCGCGGTCTGGCGGCGATCGCCCGGCTGCCGAAGCTCCGCGGGTTCGCCGCCGAGGACGGCCAGATCACCGACGCCGGACTGGCGCCGTTCGCCACCAAGGGGGACATCGACGAGATCAACGTGATGCGGACGTTCATCGGCGGCGACGGGCTCGCCCATCTCAAGGGTCTCGGCAAGCTCAAGCGCCTCGAACTGCGCGGCACGCTGATCGACGATGCCGCGCTCGTCCACGTCGCCGGCCTCACCAATCTCGTCCTCCTCGACCTGGCGGAGACGGGGATCGGCGATGCCGGTGTCGCCCACCTCGGCCGGCTCGAGAAGCTCGCCGACCTCGACCTGTGGGACACGAAGGTCGGCGACGAGGGGCTGACCACGATCGGTCGGCTGCCGGCCCTCACCAAGCTGGTGCTGCGGAACACCCGGGTCACCGACGCGGGGCTCGGGCGGCTGACCGGTTCGACGAAGCTCGCCGCGCTCGACCTGGCCGGCACCAAGGTCTCCGGGCCGGGCCTGGCGGCCGTCGGGCGGCTGCCGGCGCTGCGGGCCCTCGACCTCAGCTTCGCACCGGTCGCCGACGACGCCCTCGCGGCTCTCCGCTCGGCCCGTCCCGAGATCGTCGTCACGAAGTGACGTGTTCCGTCCGGCCACGCTGGTGCCGGGCCTGCCGACCCTGCCAAGGGCAGCGGTATTGCAGGACGTTTGACGGTCGTGGCGCGGGGGGGTAAGACGATGACCCCTGGGGAATCTCGCTGAAAAGGCGGACGGAGGGTCCTGTCCGCCCGTTCCAGCGGGCCCGGCCCCGGCACCGCCCGCGGAGGCCGCTGGTTCTCGGGCGATTCGCCGACGGTCCCGGGGATCCGCTCCCGATCCCGACCCGCACCCTGGAGATGATCCGATGATCCTCGGCAAGCTGTGGAAGGCGATGGCCGCCCAGGTCAACAAGATCGCCAACTTTTTCTGGACCGCCGATCCGATCGCGCAGCTGCAGTACGAATACGACAAGGCCGTCGACCAGATGAAGGAGGGGCGCGAGGGGCTGGAGCAGTACCGGGCGCTCGTCGAGCGGGTCGCTCGTCAGGCCGAGGGAGACCGCCAGCACGTCGCCAAACTCGAGGCGCAGGTCAAGGCCTACCTCCAGGCGGGCGAGCGCGAGACGGCGGCGAAGTTCGCGCTCGAACTGCAGCGTGCTCGCAAGGACCTCGAGGAGAACGAGGCCCAGCTCAAGCTCCACGAGACGGCGTACGGCAACAACGTCACCAAAGTGAAGCATGCCACCAAGAAGCTCGCCGACCTCAAGCACAAGATCCAGAAGTACGACGCCGACCTGAAGATGTCGCGGGCCGAAGCCGAGTTGGCGAAGCTCGCCTCGACCTTCAAGTTCGACGTCACCACCGACTTCGGCCAGATCGAGGACGTGATCCAGGACAAGATCGGGCTCAACCGCGCGAAGGTGCGCGTCGCCGCCGACCTGTCCGGCGACGGGCTCGACAAGATCAAGGACGAGCAGCGAGTCGAGTCGCAGATGGCCGACGCGGCCCTCCGTGAGTTCGAGCGCGAGTTGGGGATGGTGACTCCCGAGACGTCGAAGGTCACGGACGACGAGAAGCTGCTCGGGTCAGAACGGCTCCGACAGATCTCAGGCTGAGGCGCTCCGTTCACAACGGCGACGCCCCCGACTTTTCCGTGGGGACCGTTGCGGCCAGCCTGGCGACGGATCGTGCAGCCCATCCGTGGCCGCGCCCCGTCCCACGGGCGGCGTGTCCCGTACCCCCCGCGACCGACGGTCCGGCGTCAGTGGGACCCATGGCCAGACGAGGCGTGCGCCCGGGCGCACGGAAGGTGCCGTGAACGACGATTCATCGAGGGCGTCGGCGATCGGAGGCCCTCCGGCCCACCGGGACAGGCTCCCTGCCGAGACGGGCGCCACGCCGGCTGCCAATGGCCCGCGGACCGGGCTGGGCACCGGGACCCGTCCCGGCGGTGCCCTGCCTGATTGGTGTCCGTCGTGGGCGGAGCGGCTCGGCGACGCCTACCTGTCGGGCACCAGTTGCGTCTTCCTGGCGCATGGCAACGTCCGCGATCTGGTGCCGCTCGGCCCCGAGTCGGCGACGACGACACCTGCGGCTGATCCGGCGGCGGCTTTCGGAACCGTCGGTGACTTTCTCGCCCGCGAGGTCTTCGGCAGCTGGGACGTGGTCCTGGCCTACGACGTGGGCAAGGGGCTGCGGCCGTTGGCCGGCTCCGATCCGTCGCGGTTGCGCACGATGGTGCAATGGCTTTCCGAGCGGCTCGGCAACGCCTCGGCCTGGCCGCGCGAGCCCGATGCCGCCCTGGCCGCGATCGACGCGATCCTCGAGCGGAATCTCACCGATCCTCCCGAGCAGCGCAAGAAGATCGCCGTCTTCCTCGACCATGCCCAGTACCTCGTGCCTGACGGCGATGCCGCGAGCGCCTCGCGTGGTACCGCCGGCCGGCTCGTCCGGGTCGTCGGCTGGGCGACCAATCCACTGCTCCGCCGTGTCAACGTCGCGATCGTGCTGCTCGCCGAGACGATGGCCGAGGTCCATCCGCGTCTCGTCACCAATCCGGCGGTGACCGCGATCGAGGTGCCGCTCCCAGACGCCGACGAGCGGCGCCGCTTCGCCCTGGCCACCGCCCGCGCCGTGGGCGTGCCGGTCGGACAGATGGACGCGGTCGAGCGCATGTCGAAGCTCTCGGCCGGCCTCACGCTCGAGAGTATCCGGGCGATCGTCACGCTGTCGGCGCGGGAGGGCACGGCGCCCGACGGGGCTGAGTTCGGCGCGAAGAAGAAAGATCTCATCGAGCGGTCGTGCCGGGGGCTGATCGAGTTCATCCAGCCACGCCTGACGCTCGACAACGTCGCCGGTCACGAGGCCGCGAAGGCACGCCTCGAAGCCGATGCCAAGGCGATCCGTCGTGGCCAGCTCGATGCCGCGCCGATGGGCTACCTGATCTGCGGGCCGGTGGGTACCGGCAAGAGCTTCATCGCCGAGTGCTATGCCGGCAGCGTCGGGATCCCGTGCGTGGAGCTGAAGAACTTCCGCAGCAAGTACGTCGGCGAGACCGAGGGCAATCTCGAGCACGCCCTCGGCGTCCTCCGCAGCCTCGGCCCGGTGGTGGTGATCATCGACGAGGCCGATGCGGCCCTCGGCAACCGTGAGTCCGGTGGTGACTCGGGAACCAGCGCCAGGGTGTTCTCGATGATCGCCCGGCAGATGGGAGACACCCGCTACCGCGGCAAGATCGTCTGGATGCTCCTCACCAGCCGCCCCGATCGCCTCCCCATCGACCTCAAGCGACAGGGGCGGGCGGAAGTCCACATTCCCCTCTTCTACCCACACGATCAGGCCGAGATGGAGGCGATGTTCCAGGCGATGGCGCGGAAATGCCGCGTGAAGCTGGCGCCGGGCCTGCCAGGGCAGGTGGATCTCGAGCTCGGCCTGTCCGGGGCCGACATCGAGAGCATCGTCCTGGCGGCGCGGCGCAAGGGGCTCGAGCGCGCCGCCGCCGCCGCGGAGGAAGGGCGACCGGCTCCCGGCGGCGACGAGATCGGCGATGCCGATTTCCAGGAGGCACTCACCGACTTCCTTCCCTCGGCGCAGGGGTTGGAGAAGGAAGCCCAGGAGATCGCCGCCGTCCTCGAATGCACCGAGAAACGCTTCCTGCCCGAGCGCTGGCGCGAGGCCGTCAGCCGCCCCGGCGGGCGCGCCGACCTGCAGGAGCGGATGGCCGAATTACGCGACATGGCCGGCACCTGAGCCGCGGCCGCCGAGCGGCGGCGTCCACGACCGCAGACCGTTTTCCCGATAGGCTGATCAGAAACCTCCGAGGAGTTCACCATGGCCCGTGGTTCCAGCCCCAGCACCCCCTGGTTCGACGCCACCACCGAGGCGCCGCTGCTGCAGGAGTACGCGCGGAAGCTCGACTCGTTCGTCGATGCGGTTGCCGACGGGCGTGTCGATTCGAAGGAAGTCGAGGACCAGGAGAAGCGTCTCGTTGCCTTGATGAAGGAAGTCGAGCCACTCCTCTCCCCCGAGGCCCACGAGAAGGTGACCAAGCTGCTGTGCGAGGTCACGGCCTACGATCTGATGAACATGCTTCACATGGCGGGCCGGGCGCGGCCGCGGACCCGGTTTCAGGGTTGATCTGACGGCGGTCACGATCCGGTCGGCCGTTTTTCACGAGGGACACGATGGCGAACGAACCCAAGGCTCCGTTCTGGCTGGCGGTGTGGGCGGTGATCCTCGGACTGGTCGCCTTGGCCGCGTGGCGGGCGGGGATGTTCGGCGACCGCCCCGTGGCGGCGCCGCGCGCCGCCCCGATGGCCGGAGGGCCCGGCCCGGGCGGCGGCGGACCGGCGCCGGGGGGGGGCGGCGGGAGCAGTGCCGGGGGTCCCATGTCCGAGGCCCCCGACGTCGCCGTGCCCACGACCGTGAAGGAATACACCTTCAAGCCCGCCGAGCGCCTGCCGCCGGTGAAGGGGGTCAGCGCCTACAAGCCGCTGGAAAACGACACCGTCCGCTTCGCCCTCAACGTCTGGGCCGGCTGGAGCCCGATCATCCTCGCCAACGACGGCTTCAAGCCGGGCAAGGTCTGGCAGGCGCCGGGGGGGCGTCCGTTCAAGGTCGAGCTGGTGCTGATCGACGACCCCGTCCAGATGCGGGATGCCTATGCGGCCGGTGAGGTGCACATCGGCTGGGCGACGCTCGACATGCTGCCGTTGTTCGTCGACAGCTTCGCCAAGGATTCGCGGATCATGCCGCGCGTCTACCAGCAGGTCGACTTCTCCAATGGTGGCGATGGGATCGTCGTCCGCGACACGATCAAGACGGTCAAGGATCTCGCCGGCAAGAAGCTCGTGATGGCGCAGAACTCACCGAGCCAGTTCTTCGCCCTCAACATGCTCGTCGCCGGCGGGCTGCAGCCGGCCGACGTGGAGATGATCTACGTCACGACGGCGTTCGAGGCGGCCGCCGCGTTCAACCGCGACAAGAGCATCGCGGGTTGTGTGTCGTGGGCCCCGGACATCTACAACCTCGCCGAAGCCAAGGGCAACCGGATGCTGGTCACGACCAAGACCGCCAACCGGCTGATCGCCGACGTCTGGTTCGCCCGGGCGGACTTCGCCAAGGATCACCCCGACAAGGTCGAGGCCCTCGTGCGCGGCATCTTCGACGCGATGAGCGAGCTGAATCGCGAAGACGTCCGGGCCCGCGTCGCCCAGCTGATGGCCGACGGGTACACGATCCCGGCCGCCGACGCGCTGTCGATGCTCGGCGATGCCCACTCGACCAACTGGGCGGAGAATTACCAGTTCTTCCTCAACCGCAACAATCCCGCCAACTTCGAGCGGATCTGGAAGCAGGCTTATTACCTGTATCGGAAGGTCGGGGCGATCTCCAACAATCCCGTGCCGTTCGATCAGGTGATGGATTTCTCGGTCCTGCAGAAACTCGGTACCGAGCCGAAATACGCCGAGACCAAGGACGAGTACACCGCCGTGGTCCAGCCGCGGTCGGTCGGCCAGATCCGTGCCGAGAACGACGAGATCCTCACCAACACGATCGTCATCAAGTTCTTCCCGAACAGCTCCGAACTGCGGAAGACGGTGATCAAGAAGATCGACGGGAAGGACGTCGAACAGCCCTACGATCCGCGCGTCGACCTCGTGCTCGACGAGGTGGCAGCCCTGGCGAAGCAATTCGGCAACGCCCGGATCGTGATCGAGGGGCACACCGACAGTTCGATGAAGGGGGCCGTACCGGCGACGATGGTCAAGGAATTGTCGTTGCAGCGCGCCCGGGCGGTGAAGGAGGCGATCGTCGAGAAGTTCGACCTCGACGACAACCGCTTCGCCGTCGATGGCCTCGGCTGGGATCGGCCCGCCGACGACGACCATCCCGACGACCATGCCCTCAACCGTCGCGTGGAGATCAAGGTGTACTCCGCGGAGAAGGAATGAGCGACACCGTCGCCCGTGACGCCATGCCCCGGCCCCCCGCGGCGCCGATGCGCGGCGAGACGACGGTGGCGATGGCGGCGTTGTGGGGGATGACCAGCCTCGCGCTGGTCGCCGCGCTGTGGTTCCTCGCCACCGCCGGCGAGGCGGAGAGCCGGTTCATCGGGCCGGCCACGCTCCCCAGCCCGACCGAGACGGTCAGCGCCGCGCCGCGCGTGTTTGGCGAGGGGCGGCTCCCCACCAACACCGCCGTGACGCTCAAGCGCGTGGTGCTCGGTTTCGGACTGGCGGCCGCAGTCGGCGTGCCGCTCGGGGTGTTGGCGGCCTGCTTCGCGGAGTTGCGGGCGTTTCTCGCGCCGCTGACGATCTTCGGCCGCAACATCCCGGTCGCGGCCCTGATCCCGCTGACGTTCTTCTTCTTCGGCATCGGCGAGCTGCAGAAGGTGATGTTCCTGTTCATCGCCTGCGTCGCGTTCGTCGTCAGCGACACGACCGCCGCGGTCCGCGAGGTCCCGCAGCGCTACGTCGACACCGCGCTGACGCTCGGGGCGTCGCGGCTCCAGATCATCCTCAAGGTGCTGCTTCCCCTCGCGGCGCCGGCGATCTTCAATTCGCTCCGGCTGCTGTTCGGGATCGCGTTCGGCTACGTGATGCTCGCCGAGGTGGTGAAGCTCGGGGGCGACGCGGGGGGCCTCGGCGACCTGATCAACGTCTCGCAGCGGCGCGGCCAGCGCGAGCCGATCCTGATCGTCCTGTTCACGATCCCGCTGGTCGCGTACCTCATCGACCGTGGTCTGTGGTGGCTGCAGTGCGACCTGTTCCCCTACCGGTACGGTGGCCAGGGACTGCTGCCACGGGCCTGGACCTGGTTCGTCCACGACGTCGTCGGGGCGTGGTGGGGCGCGAGGTCAGGGGAGGCCGGGCCATGAGCGCGGAGACGGGGGGAGAACCAGCCGCGGCCCCGCCGCCGGGCCCCGCGGCCGCCGAACGCCCCGCCGCGGTCGAGTTTCTCTCCGTCGGCAAGACCTACGCCGGCGCCGATGGCCGGGCTGTCGTGGCGATCGAGGGGGTAACGTTCACGATTCCCGACGTCGTCGACCATGGAGAGATCTCGTCGTTTCTCGGCCCGAGCGGCTGCGGGAAGAGCACCGTGCTGAGGCTTGTCGCCGGCCTCGCTCCCCAGCATCCGCCGACCAGCGGCAGCGTGCGCGTGCTCGGCCGGCCGGTCGTCGGCCCCGGCGCGGACCGGGGGATGGTGTTCCAGGACTACACGAGCTTCGACAACCGGACCGTGCTGGCCAACGTCGCCTTCGGGCTGGAGTGCAGGGGCGTCGGCCGACGGGCGCGGGAAGCGGAGGCGCTCGAGTGGATCGCCCGGGTCGGGCTCGACCCGACGCGCGACGCCGGCAAGTACCCGCACGAGTTGTCGGGGGGAATGCGGCAGCGGGTGGCGATCGCCCGGACGCTGATCCTCAGGCCGCGGGTGATCCTCATGGACGAGCCGTTCGGGGCCCTCGATCCGGCGACGCGCTTGGACATGCAGGACCTGCTGGTGCGGCTGTGGCGCGAGGTCGAGGCGACGATCCTGTTCGTGACCCATTCGGTCGAGGAGGCGGTGTATCTTGGAGACCGGGTGTTCGTGATGGCGACGACGCCGGGGCGGATCGTCGAGGAGATCCACATGCCGGCGGCGTCGGCGCCGGCGCGGGAAACGCAGTCACAGCCCTGGTTCCACGAGAAGGTTCACCATCTCCAGGATCGCCTCGGGCGGATCGAGGCCGAAGCGACGAGACCCTTCTGACACGGTCTGGCCGACGGGGGACGAGCGGACGTGTTCGGGCGCATCGGCAGCTATCTCAACGCGGCCTTCTCCACGAAGTGGAACCTGCTGTTCCTCGGCGGGGGGATCGCGGCCGCGTACATCAGTGGTTTTCCCGGCGTCGTCCTTCCGCTGCTGGCCGCGGGAGAGATCTACTACATCGCCAGCATGATCGGCAGCGACCGCTTCCGTTCGGCGATCGATGCCCGCGATGCCAAGGCACGGCGGCAGGAACGATCAGCGGAGTCGCAGCAGTCGTTCGAGCGGATCCGCAAGTCGCTGTCGCCGGAACTGCGCGAGCGATTCGACCACCTCAAGACCCACTGCGAACGCCTCGTCGACCTCGCCGGCAGCGTCCGTGGCGGCATCGACTCGGCATCGCTGGAAGCACTCGACCGTCTGCTGTGGGGCCACCTGCGGATGATCCGGGGGGCCCAGTCGATCTCCGACTTCCTCGGCCACACCGATGAGCTGTCGCTGCGCCGCCGGATCGCGAGCCTCGAGCAGCGCCTGGCGGCGCTCCCCTCGGGCACTGCCTCGTCCACCGACCTCCGCGCCGTCCTCGAGGACGACCTGCGGACCAACAAGGCGCGACTCGGCAACGTCGAGGAGGCGCAGCGCAAGCTCGCCGTGATCGTCGCCGAGGTCGAGCGGCTGGAGTCGAAGATCGCCGCGCTCGCCGAGTCGTCGGTCACGCCACGCGACGTCGGCGACCTCGCGAAGCGGGTCGACGAGGTCGCCGAGGGGATGCGGCGCACCGACGAGACGATGCGCCAGATCAAGCTGCCCCCGGAGCTCGACGACATCGAGGATCCGCCACCGCTGCTCCGCGAACAGGCGTGAAGCGGCAGGCGGGCCGCGGTCGCCCAAGCGGACTTGCTGAGCCGGCCGTCCCGCGGCCGGCGAGGGCCATGGATGGCTTTGTCCGCAGCGGAACGAACACGCTCAGGATGAGTCGATCGGCCGCTGGATGCGGCCGACGGCGACCTGGGAAACCCTCGGCGTTTCCCGCGGTCGCCCAAGCGGACTTGCTGAGCCGGCCGTCCCGCGGCCGGCGAGGGCCATGGATGGCTTTGTCCGCAGCGGAACGAACACGCTCAGGATGAGTCGATCGGCCGCTGGATGCGGCCGACGGCGACCTGGGAAACCCTCGGCGTTTCCCGCGGTCGCCCAAGCGGAC